>JANYLE010000359.1 GCA_025363795.1 Mariniphaga sp.
TGGCTTTTCTCTTTTATGGAAAACCTGAGAATTATTCGATAATCTCTGTCCAGTTATATAAATCTGGATGAATACCATATTGAATTTCCCTGAGTTTCTCGTAGAGTTTAACGCTCACTTTTCCGGGTTCAGTCCCGTAAAGATATTCCTTATCGTTGTCTGCATCATAAATCCGCTTGATTGGGGATATAACTGCAGCCGTTCCACATGCCCCAACCTCATCAAATTCAGACAGTTCCTCAACAGCGATTTGACGTTCCTCAACTTTCATGCCCATATCTTTCGCCAATTGCCGTAAACTCATATTGGTAATTGAGGGTAAAATAGAAGTAGATTTTGGCGTTATATAGCTATTACCCTTAATGCCAAAGAAATTAGCCGGGCCGCACTCATCAATGTATTTCTTTTCTCTTGCATCGAGGTACAGAACCGAAGAAAATCCGTTTTGGTGTGCACGCTGACCGGCAACAAGACTGGCTGCGTAGTTGCCACCAACCTTGACTGTTCCTGTTCCAAGTGGGGCCGCACGATCGTATTCACGGTAAATAACCAGATCCGTTGGTTTAAAACCTTCTTTAAAATAAGGGCCAACAGGCATTACCATCACCATAAAGAGATACTCATCAGCAGGTTTTACCCCAATTTGAGGTCCTGTACCAATCAGCAATGGACGGATATACAAAGAAGCACCTGATTCAAACGGTGGAACATACCCTTCGTTTAATTTTACAACTTTCCGCACAGCTTCGCTAAATAGCGCGGTGGAGACTTCCGCCATCATGATTCCCTGTGATGAACGTTGCATGCGCTTTGCATTCTCTTCCATCCTGAAAACACGAATTTTTCCGTCCTTACCTCTAAAAGCTTTTAATCCTTCAAAAGCCTCCTGCCCGTAATGAAAAGTTGTTGCTGCAATGTGCAATGTAACATTTTCAGAATCAGAAACTTCAAGTTCTCCCCATTGACCATTGCGATACCAGCAACGAACATTGAAATCCGCTTTGCTATACCCAAATCCCAGATTTTTCCAGTCGATTGTTTTCATACGTGTATAATTTGTTTTTTAAGGTCGTATGGAATAGCCATGAGTAAATATTCATTCCGATTTGTGACTTTTTAACCACGGCTATTTCATCTGTTTATTTTATTGTTTTTAATTGCCTGACTTATAAACCATGACGTGAAAAAACACCATATATTTGATGTTATTCTTACCCCGGTTATTCATATTCAAGTTTTTTCTTACCTAATTCGGTCTGCTAAAATACAATTAATCTTTTAACACTTATATTTTCCGTGCTGACAAAAGCATGATCATGCAAAATAAACCGTCGTTGATAATTCATGATGAGATAAAGCATCTAACAGTCCTTCCTGTTTTTTAAATAATCAATCTCTGGGATTATTTTCTGAAGTTAAACAAAGCATAATTAGTCATGTTGATTATAAGAACAGGTTAAGGCACTTTGTCCGAAAACAAGAGAAGACCCTTCTTAGCTCCATTTTCCAGGAAGAGCATGAACTGAATTGTATAGATAAAATGTTTCCGAAATTAAGGTAGTTTTGCAACCACGATTCAGTGTCATCCTTTATCTGTAGAATTGATTCATAAAAAACCCTAAACTTCCAAAAATTTTATTAACAGCAATATTAACAGTCGCAATAAAATACGACAAGCGAATTAGTCATCTAATACATTACATGTCAGCAACATGCATAATAAAATTAAATCATTGAGTGTATATTAAACCGATCATAATCCTGAGGAAAAAAGAAATTTGTTTTAATCAATTTTCTGATTGAAAAATTAGGAAAAAATCTAACTAAATTTGATATACATTTGCAAAGTTTTACTATTGGTATTTTAAACATAAAAACTTGATATACTGAGTAATGCATCACATTTTCTTAACTTAGAACGAAGAAAAGCATTAAATTGTCCATGAAATCAGGAAATTCAATAATAACGCCTTTAGTTTCGGAAGAAACTTCGGCACCAGATTACCCGGTTCCTATAGGTTCCGGAAGAATTTTCAACCTTTTTAATAGTCGCATGCGCAAAGCAGCAGACTTCCCCAGTGATGAATCGGTTTTTAATTTTATTAAGAAGAATTACCCCAAAACTTCAATCAAAGAGTGGAATAATTGGAACTGGCAAATCAAGAACAGTATCCATACTGCTGAAAGACTTAAGGAAATATTCGGCGAAGCCTATGAAAATGTAATCAGTACCCTACCTGAAAACCATTTACCTTTTAGGATTACGCCCTATTTTGCATCGCTCTTAAGCCGTTTTGCACCTGATCATCCGCTATTCAGGACGATGATTCCAGCAAAAGAGGAGTTTTTGACAGGTATTGGCGAAAAAAATGATCCGCTAAATGAGGCAAAGGACACACCCGTACCTCATATTGTCCATCGATATCCTGATCGCGTATTATTCACAGTAACAGGAGTTTGCGCAGCATATTGCCGATATTGCACACGTAGTCACATGGTGGCCAAGGAAAATAAGAGTCATGTGTCGTCGAAGAGCTGGGATATTGGGATTGAATACATTAAAAACAATCCGCAAATCCGTGATGTACTTATCTCGGGCGGCGACCCGCTCACTTTATCAGACACAAGGCTTGAGTATCTTTTATCGAGACTTCGGGCCATCCCTCATGTCGAAATAATCAGGATCGGGACAAAAATACCTGTCGTCCTTCCGATGAGAATTACGAAGAGTCTGGTCAAAATAATAAAGAAGTATCATCCCGTAATGATGAGCCTGCATTTTTCGC
>JANYLE010000363.1 GCA_025363795.1 Mariniphaga sp.
AAAGCGTTTCCAGGAAATCCTGCGCGTCCTGGTCTCCCCGGATATTTAATTTTGATTTTATTCTTTCCGCGATCCGGAAGGCGAGGTCATGGTTGTTATTTTTCTTGACGTTTTCGATAATCATTTTCAAGGAATTCAAATCCTTATCCGTCATCTGCATAACGCCAGGATATCGCGGTGTATAGCCGGCTTCAACTTCTATAAAAACGGTATCCCGCAACGACGATTTTGACCTTGTGAAAATAGTAATTGTGCCAGCCAGAATATCGCCAACGCGTTGCGATTTATTACTGATGATAACCGAGCCGATTCCGGTAAAGATAAACACACTACTGTACCAGGGTAAAGCCCCCATATAGATCATCGGGAATATCCAGACCGGGAAATCAACCAGTAAAAAGACCCAGCGGATCAGCATTATTAACCGGATTATTCTCACAGAACGCATACAAATTAATCCCACCATTTTCTTCAATCGGGTCTCTATTTAGCCATCTCTGCAAATTGGGCTCATAGAACCGGTATCCATAAGCATAGAGCCCGGAACTGACCATGTATTCCTTGCTTGAAAAGCGATACGTATTCACGCTTGCCTGCGGACCACTCATCGAAAGCATATTCCCGTAGGGATCGTAGAGATAACTTCCCACCACGCTTTGTTTGTGATTCAACAGACGAACGATGTTACCATTTCCATCGGCGCAATAATACAAATGCGCTGCATCCGTGGCTGAGCCAATCCACAAACTGTTCTCCGTGCGTGCCAGCAATCCTCCAATACCACCAGCACGTTGACGACTGCTCGAAAGATCCAGCCCTCTCGTATAAGTCGCGACAGGCGTATTGTTTGCGTTGCGTTCCTGAATCACCAGCATTCCATCAAACACATAACGCACCTCATTGGTCAGTGTGAATGTCCCAGAACGCCAGGCGTAATCCTTACGAATGCGCAACCTCATCTTGCCATCATATTGAAACTCCGTTCTCCAATCATTGGTCACCGTCACGCTAGTTAACTGGTTTTCATCATCATACTCGAAACCCCTCCGGCCATCGCTTAGAAGGTTCCCATTCGAATCGTATTGAAAACTTACGTTTTCCGGCAGCCAAACAGTTGCGGTGTTGGTATCAAACCGGCCGTTGTAATCCTGACCGATGGCGGTGAATGTGTTGCTACCATCAATTAAAGCTAAGCCCTGGGCAGCGAAGGTGGCATCCGCATAGATAACAGCGTTATAGCCATTAACAGAAACGCCTGCTGCACCGTATGATGCGTTACCTATAACTGTCATCGTTCCTGTTCGGTTCGCAGACGTCAACTCGTTAAGAGCATTCAGACTAAACGTTTGCACCAATGCGTTATTTGTCCGATTTATTAAATTCCCTGCTGCGTCATATCCATAGCCTATTTGCTCCTCCAAACGCTGAACCGACCTTTCACTAGCTTTTGCTGTGGATAGTTGCCCAATACCGTCATACGTATACAAAGCATAACCAGTTCCATGAATCTCACTTGTCCGCTGACCTGCAAGATTATTTGTATAAAGATTCACATACACACAAGCGCCTGAGCTTTTACTCGCGTAAACACCCGTTAACCGCGCCGTATTGTCAAACGCGTTTGTCACTCTGGCACCATTGGGCATCGTCAGCGCCCGGATCAACCTCGATGAAGACTCCACGGTCCCCACACCGGCAAAATACTCATAACCGAACGATCCAGCAGGTGATATCACATTGGTCATCCGAAGCGCGGAATCATATCCAAAGTTGACGCTCCATGCCGTTGCGTTTGGTTGTTCCAAACTGAATCCTCTTAATAAGCGTGCACCATAAGTGTATTGCACAGCATCTTTGTCCCAAGGCCCGTCCTCGCTCAAAAGTTCTCCTGCGTCATCGTAACTATACCGTGTTATTCCCACTCCGTCCACCATGTTAATTAATCGATTTAACGCGTCATATTGAAAAGAGATTCCTGCATTGTGCTGATATGCCACATTCTTAAGGTTTCCAACTGCATCATATTGGTAGTCCGTGCTTCCCTTTGCAACGCTCCAACGATTCGTCAAACGGCTATTTACGTCATAGAAATACCGGAGAATTTCACTCGATGATGCGTCCACTTTATTGGTCACACGTCCCTGTTCATCATAACGCCAGGAGGTAGATTGACCTAAGCCATCAATCAGACTCGAAAGATTACCTGCCACATCATAATTGAAACTGTTTGTGCGTAATCCAGGATACACCTCACTTGTTTTCAAGCTACGCGCGTCATAACTGAAAAACACAACATTATTTATCGCATTTGTAAATGCAATTGGCCCGGTCACATTAGCGGTATAGCCGTAACGGTCAGTCCCGTTGTTAGGATAGGACCGTGTTAGTAATCTTCCCAAATAATCAAACTCATTGGTTATTGTTACTCCAGAAATATCGATAATATTGGTAGCGCGACCATTCACATCATAAATGTATTTTGCAAGTTGTCCCACGCGATTCTTAGCCCATTCCAATTGCCTTGATTGGTTATAACCGTAGCTGATCTCCGCGCCAGCAGTATCTGAAACATTGGTCACTAGGCCCAGCGTATTATACATGTTTGTCACGCTATAGCCATCCGGATAAAACACATGCGTAAGGTTCCCCTGGTTATCATACACAAAATGAGTGACTTTTCCAAAGCTATTGGTTTCATATTCAGGATGCCCACAGGCGCAATACGCGTAATTAGTGTATTGACCCAATGCATTGGTGATTGCCACAAGTTGCCGGACCGCATTGTATGCATAATATTTTGCGAAACCCATTCTGTCCACCGTGCATACCAAATCCAACTTGTCGTACGAATTGCTAATATAGCCACCGTTAGAATAATCCACACGAAGAATCCGTTGGAGATTATCATGTGTGAAAGCACGAGTGAGCCCGCTCACGTCCGTGTGTGTGCATACTAAACCATTATTATAAGTGTAAGTATTGGTCCCATAATATACTATATTCGCCTCAATAATTGAGTAACTGTAATTAGTGCCAAGCCTGTCATCGTCATCATATATGTTGGTGATTACCAGACCACTCGGATAACTTATACCCGTCACCTGAGCTTTATTATTATAGGTGAATCCAGTTACTTCATTTAAACAATTAGTCGAAAACAAGACCTGATGCTTATCATTGTAGCAGTATCCGTTTGCGGAACCGTCCGGACCGATATGGCAAATCATATCGATGCCATTTGTGGAATATATGAAGCTGTTGGTTCGAGTCAAAATATCCTGTCCAATGGTATAAGTATCAACGTTGTTGGTCACATGGCTATACTGATCAGTCCAATATCGCTTATACCATACATTTCCTCCATCACCATAAATATCGATCGGTTTTGCTCCGACCCACTTTTGCATTATATACCAGGTTTTCGCACTGATTCCCTGAATGTTATACTGTGGTTTACCTGGATAATCATACCACGTCATTTTTCCTGCAGTTGCTCCACTCACCGCATCAGGGCTGGGCCTCCTTTCCAGGTTGATGCAGTTTCCGACACCAGTCACCCATGCGTCGTGAAGGTATTGACGCATTCTTCCCTTTGAATAATCGCTAATCGTAAGAAGTGATGCGTCTCGCGTACTTAAATAGTCATTAGAAAGATTTTCATATTGTAAAGGTCCCCAATAATAACTATAACGAGCGCCCATGAATTCATTGCAAAGAGTGCGGCCATAATCTAAACTATTCAAATACCCGATTCTTGGAACGTTATATTCATCCTCAGGATATGAATAATAA
>JANYLE010000424.1 GCA_025363795.1 Mariniphaga sp.
ATCGAGATGATCGTATTCGTGTTGTAAAACGCGGGCAGTAAAACCAGTATAAACCTCGTCATACTCATTCCAGTTCACGTCATAATACTTCATCCGGATTGTGCTGTAACGTAATACATCCTCGCGTAAACCGGGAATACTCAGACAACCTTCATCCATTAAAACTTTATCACCACTTTTTTCAACTATATATGGGTTTACAAAAGCTCTTCTAAAATCTTTTAGCAAAGGTTCATCGTCACCAAGCGGCGAAAGATCAACCACAAAAAGCCGGACAGTAAGACCAATCTGGGGAGCAGCAAGACCAACTCCTTCTGCATTATGCATGGTCTCGAACATATCATCGGCTAATTTCTCCAGCCCTTCGTAATTTTTTTCAATATCGGTAGTTACCTTTCGAAGTACGGGGTCGCCGTACACTGTTATAGGATAAATCATTCAATTTTACTTTAAATATTTCTTTTCTTCAAGATACGATTGCAAGATAATTGTTGCACTAACACCGTCGATCGTCTCTTTGTTCTGTCTGTCTTTCTTTTTTACACCAGCATCGATCATTGTCTGAAATGCCATCTTCGATGTAAATCGTTCATCCATCTGTTGCAAAGGCATATCCTTGTAAATTTGACGGAATTTTTTCAAAAAAGGGTTGATGTACCGGATTGCTTCCGATGGTTCATTGTTGAGTTGCATCGGATAGCCAACCAATACCAGATCAACCTCCTCCCGTGCAAAATAATCGGCCAGATAAGTCCAGATATCATCAGTTGCGACCGTTGTCAGTCGTGTTGCAATTATTTTTAAAGGATCGGTTACAGCTAATCCAACACGTTTCTTACCATAATCGATGGATAAAACTCTTCCCATCCCAGTTTTTTTTGATGATTTGCAAAGATAATCGAATTATTTAAACTCCTTTTTGAAGATGATATCAAATCCAGAATTGGGGTCCTGGTTGGTGGCTGTCAGGGAAAGGAATTTAAATAGCTGGTACTCGATTGAAATTTTCTGCGGTTCTATGATTTTCGTTGTCTTGTCAAGCGCAAATGTGTACTGATAACTTACGAATAAGTTCTTTCCAATATATTTTCCGATTGTAACACTCCCCTGGTTCCAGTTATCCGCGCCGGCAATCTCGATAACATCCAATTTTAGCGCCGATTGCATGGCATCTTTGAGAATGGTTGACATCTGGCCCAACGCAATGTTTTTTGCGATATCCGTTGTACTCGTGTTGATAGCCGATTTTTGTCCGTCAGTAAGTTGTTGCGAAGTACTCCCAAAAACAAGTACCGAGAGCGCATCCTGCTCTTCAATCGTAACCCCATCCATCGTAAACGCTACCTTCGGATCCTTTAACCGGCCCGTAATTGTCAGTTCAAGACTGCTCAGTGCATTATCGATATTCCTGAATGAGTAGGCAACAATAAAATCCAGTATCGGATTAATATCATCCTCCCCTGTTAAAGTGATCTTTCCGCTCTTAAAATCAAACCGTTTCCCATAAATTTTGTAATAACCCCTTTTCACCTCGAGGTCACCATACATGAGCATGTTCGCACCTTCTTTCGTGGCTTTAAGAATCCCTTTCACTTCGAAGCTCATGTCTTTACCCCGTATCCACATATTACTTGGAACAGTAACCGTTAAACTCCCCCTCAATTTATTATAAAATTTCAGGTTCGGTTTTATATTCACCTGGGAAGTATCTGCAGGAACCTTTATCTTACTCATCGCAGTATCACCCGTTAAGGCTTTGATCAGCAAAGGCGGTTCAGCTTCATCGGATGCCCTGTTGTACTCGGCAATAAATGCATCAGCATTGGCTTCGGAACGAACCACCTCAACTTCTCCGGAAAAAACTGGCTGATTATTCTCCGATTTTAACGTAATATTGGTGTTGACCGTCGCCTGTAAACGTTCGGAATCAACAACTTTAAACTCCTTTCCATAGATTTTCAGCGAGAGCGATTGTGGCTCATAAATATTCTGCTGATTAACTTTCGAATAACCACTTACATTTAATGATCCGGCTCCCGCCTGGGCTACAAATTCGGTAATATATAATGAATCGTTCTTAATTCCTGTGCTCATCTTTACGTGATCATAAAGCATACCGTATTCAGGCATGCGAAAACTCCCCTCTTTCCAATCCAAAAAACCATTGATCTTCATATTGTTGCCAGGCCCTTCAGCTTTCAGGTCAGAATTCACAAATCCGTGCACTTCCATCTGATCTTCCGGGATAAATGGGTTAAGCAACGAAAGATCAAAACGGTTCAGCTTAAGTTTCGCACTCAGATTGTCTGAAGTTGATGGAATACGAATTGAATCTTCGAGCGACAAATGGTAATGTCCCTTTATTGCCCCTTCAAACATCAGCGTATCCTTGACAGTCATTGACGCATCAAGCGCAACGGAATCTGCACGATAAACCAGGTTCGTCTGTAACTGATCTATTTTCTTTTTGTTCGCAGTAAGATTATTCAGCTTGACAGATGCATTGATGACCGGCGCATTGGATGTTCCGGTCATTTTCAATAAGGCATCCATCGTTCCAGTGACCGGAATAGTACCTCGCAAAATTTTATTAATATTATTCAGATCGAGGTTCATGAGGCTGACGTCCAGATCTTCTTTCCCTTTAAAAGCAAAAAGGCCGTCAGCTTTTAAATATTTCTTCTCTCCTGCAGTAATTATCAGGTTTTTAATGTCTAAAGAATTATTTGCATAAACGATTTTTGTGGAGTCGCTTCCGCCCTTCCATGTTTCAGCAGGCGACTGAAACAACAAATGCTGAAGCCCGATCTCAACATCTTTCCGCAATGCAATATCGACATTCAGTTCACCGCTTACCGTATCGGAGAGTGTAAAGGTGAGTTCGTTGTGAAAATTTTTGTCCGAATATGAGGTATGAAGAATTCCTTTTTGAATTATTCGCCCCATATAATTAATGCTGTCTGCAGTTGCAAGAAGGGAACCTTTGTAATTATCATGTTGTGCGATTGCAACGAGATCGACTCCTATTTTTTTGACTGTCAACGTATCATACGAAAAATTTGCAGCGTCCATGCGTCCGCTAAGGCTGACTGAATCGCGTTGTATGGCAGAAAGGTACTTTTTAAACGGTTCAGGATTAAAATGATCGGTCAATTGATGCAATGCAGCTGTCAAACCGGTCTTTTTATCCCCGATGGGAAGCCGTGATTTAAGGTTGACGCTGGAAGGCCCGGTCTTGTATGGCAAATAATTGAGACTATCCAGTTTTACCTGGAAATCGAACCGGATTGAATCGCTTGTCTGAAGTGTTGCTGCCCCTTTAATTGCACCTAATAATTGGTGATTGACACTCATGCTATCGCCATTCAGCTTAAAGCTTAACGAAAGCTCGTCACCCAATGCAATTGCCAAATCAGTCCCAAATTTCTGAAAAACAATGCTGTCCATACGAACTTCCCCCGTATTCAAACGGACATTGGCATGAAAAGTGGTATCTTTTACCAAAGCCAGGTCACCAATCAAATCTTTTACGATTAATGAATCGGTTCCCAACCTTGAAATATTCACCGCAGTATTAACTTTATAATGGTCAGTTGAACCGGATAATTCTCCCTGGATCTTTCCGTCGAGTGAATATTGCCCGAAGCCGGTCAGTTTCAATAATTCATTGAAATCTTTCGTTCCGAAATCAAACCGGATATCGTTCTCACGTTTCAGATTTCCATTTCCAGTTGCCTCCAGGTCAAAAAACGGGGAGTTGAGTTTGAAATCCGACAGATTGTAATTCCCGTTCCGGTAGGCAAAGGTGGTATGAAACTCGTCGATCGGCCGTTTCGTGATCGTTGAATTTAAAGAAGCGATGGTTGCTTTGAGCGATCCTTTCAATGGATTCATCCCAACACCTTCAGCCTTTATTTTCAAATTTAAAGCTGAATATAAGTTCTTCGGCAGGTATAATTTAGCCAGGTCGATGTGTTTTCCCGAACCAAGCACTGAATAGCGGAAATCTTTGAGGTAATCTTCGATACTAAAATCGGCTGACAAACCTCCAAACCACGCATTTGTTGCAAGGTTTCCTTTAATAATCATAGAATCTTTTGTTGCCTCGAAAATCAGGTTCCTGAGTGTTTTATCGAGCCATGTCACTTCAGAGAAATTGCCTGATGCAACAAGTTCCCCTTTAAGTGGATCAGAACTCTTCCCCCTGGCTTTTAATATCCCTGTGATTTTTGAAGCATACTCAGGATTTCCCGTCCACGACGACCCATCCAGGTTACTCACATTCAGGTTTACGTCATATTCTGGGATCGTATCCATCCCTTTGATCCAACCTGTGATCTCACCGGTTTGTAACTGTTCTTTTACGAGGACAGAAAAATCAATTTTCGACAATCCCCCTTTAGCAGAAACGGCAACCGAAGGATTTCCTTTCAAAGTAAACTGCGGAAAGAGTTTGCGGATATCATCAAAAGCCAATGTGTCGATTGCAAGCGAGGCAGCTGTGAGGTTAGGCTGACGCGGGTAATATTTTCCCTCCGAAGCAACCACAGTCCGCGGTAATTGCAGGCGGAGATGATCCCATTTGTAGGAGGCTGAATCGCCCGTATAATTCAATGAAAAACTCTTTACTTCGACATCAGGCTTATAGGTTTTCATTGCCATCGTCTTTAGGTTCAACTCCATGACATCGCCCTTCATTAAGAACGACAATAACAAATTAGCCTCAACTGTCTTGGGAATAATAGATGCCGTATCCAACGGATGGATGTTTGCCATAAAGCGGGACAATTCCACCTCGTTAATTCTGATCACATAACCGGAACTGGTTTTTGGTTTACCAATGCGCACGGTATCAACACCGGGAATATACAGTTTCTGAATGTTCCAGAGCGAATCGGGTTCCTGCCAGATATCTGCCTTAAGACCGTCAATTTTAATTGAGTTAATGGCAATCTCATTATTCAGCAATCTTAGCAGGCTGTAATCCAAATCAACTTCTCCGATTTTTATAAGCTCTTTCTCTCCCTGAACAACGGTCAGATCATGAATTTGCAGTTGCGAAAACGGATTTCCTGTCAGTTCTCCGATTGAAACGGTGGCATTTAAAACCTTATTGGCCTGTAAAACCATCTGACGGACAATAATGCCATTCACCGAACCTTTGTAAATGAAAAGACAGACGATCACAATCAGCATGATAAATACTGATAAAATGATAAACCCGATCTTTTTCACTTTTCGCATCATATCATCCTTTAAAATGCATGTCCGATAGAGAAAAAAACTAATCCTTTAAATGCTCCGTTAAAAACGGGCGTGGCGTAGTCAACCCTGACCGGACCGATGGGTGTGCTTACCCTCAACCCGATCCCTATATTGGCCAATAAATTAGTTATATCATAGGAAAACGACTCTTTCCAGACGTTTCCCGAATCGATAAAGAAAGCACCTGAAAAAATATCAATAATAGGATACCGGACCTCTACATTGGCTTCGACCATGCTGTTACCACCCACAAGTGCACCGTTCTCAACGGGTGAAATTTTATTACGACCCCATCCTCTTAAGGAAAGGGCGCCTCCAAGCATAAAACGATCTTCAATTGGTGTAACATCATCGCCCATATTCGGTTTCATGCCGCCTCCTTTTATTCTTCCAGCCAGCACCCAATTATTTTGGAGCGGGAAATATTTGCGCAGCTCCATCTCCAGTTTGACATAGTGGTATTTTGAATTAAAACCGATCCCCATTAAGGTGAGGTAGCTGGTAAAACGCATCCCTGATGTAGGATTAAAGATATCTTTTGTGGTGTTACGCGTTAAACCGAAGGTAAATCCCGATTTATTATAGAGAAGGCTGTCCTGTTTGTTGTAATGGAGCGGAACATTTGCTTTAAAATTGAACCGATCCCTTTCCAAAGAATACATGATATAGGCTGTATTAAATCGGGAGAAACTGTATTGAAAAGTAAACCCGCTTCCAATTCGTCTGATTTCATAACTTGTTTCGTTCCCTTTAATAAAGAACGGATTAATAATCAGATCCAGGTTATCGGCAAAAATGTCGGGTTGAATAAAGCTCAGTTCGAGGCTTACAGGAAGTGTATAGGAGGTCTTCCCTGTAAAAATCAGTTTCCGGGCGCCACCGAAAAATTGTCTTCTTGTAACCTGTGTCGAAAGTCTGAAACGATCCTCAGCGCCGTATCCGACACCCGTGGTGAGCGACCAACGGGGTTTCTCTTTCACCTGTACCGACATGGGAACGTGCCCTTCTTTGATACTGTCGAGCATGGTCCGGATCACCACATATTGGAAAAGTTCTGTATCGTATAATTTCTGTTGCGATTTGCTGACCAATTCTTTCGAAAAGAGTTCTCCTTCGCTGTATTTCAATTGGTTTCGAATAAAGGATTCGGGAACAAGCGAATCGCTTTTGATCCAGGTAGTGCCAAAAAAACATTTCGGACCGGGATCAATCTGAAAATTAATATTTGCCTTCTTTTTGTCAGGCTCAAGGGTCACCTGGTCCTTCACTGTTGAGAAAGGATAACCACTGTCTGAATATTTTTTCTGAATATAGATTTCAAAGGCCTTCACCTTTTTGTCCTGGAACCTTTCGCCCTCTTTTATGGGACGCTCTTTATCCTTTTTTGTCAGTGAAGGTTGGTATTCGGCATCCTTTGTAATCACCAGCGCCATATGATTCAACAAGACCGATTCTCCTTCCCTGACCCTGATTAACAGACGCACCGATTTGGAACTATCGTTCTTATTCAGTTTATAATCAATTTGTGGGGTAAGAAAACCGTTGCGTTGGTAGAGCCGTTCAAGCCTTTGGATATCCTCATCGAAAACTTTGACTGAGAACCGCGGCGCTTTGACCCAGAATTTCAATTTCCCGGTCAGCGTTTTCGCCTTGGTATTCATATTTGCCTTTATTTCAGCATTCTTGAGCGTTTTATTTCCTACGAAGGAGATCTTTTTTATCTTGTAATCCTTCTGACCAAAACCCTGACTGGCAATGACTAAAAGTAAAAAAAGAATGGACGCTCCCCGTAATATGAAATTTCTCAAAGGCATAACAGTAATTCACTGATTTACTGGCATAAAAGTAATCTTTTTTTCCGATTAAAATGCATGGTCTTCCGCGTATCCCATTCATGATATTACTGATCAGAATAACCTGCGATAAACAGGTACAAACGATCGTCTTAAAAAGTGAAGGCAACGTATTTTTGACTGCAGCAAAAATTTTCGATGACACCGATAAGGCAAGGTATTGCCTCCTATAAATTTCACAAGCAATGATCAATTTGACCATTACAATGACCTATAGTTGTAATGCAATGATCAATTTAGCTTTTACAATGACCAATTACGGTGAAGCAATGCATAATTTGACCTTTACAATGACCAATTGAGGTGAAACAACGCTTAATTTGACCTTTACAATGACGAATTGAAGTGAAGCGGCAATCAATTTGTCGTGTGTTGGGAGTGTTTTCCAAATTGAATACGGGTTCTTTTTATTCCGGGAAAATCATCAGCAAGCGTTGGTCACATTATCAATAAACTTAGCTATTGACAGGCCAATTTCATAACGGTTTAACGAAAACAGACCCCGATAAAAAAAAATCATAATTTGATTAATAAAAATAGAAACCTCTTTTAAAAAATCCCGTATCAGATTTAAAAATTCATAATAATGTAAATACAGCGATCATTATTCCTTAGAAAAGAAGTTATTAGGTTCAATGTTTCATCAGCAATATTAAATTCAAGATAGCTAACATTTTTTATTTATTAAAATTAAACTCTTTTACAATGAATTCTTATCAGGATGAAAAATTGCAAATGTACCATGTGGTTTTCAGTATTTGTGAAGATCATAAATCTGCATGGATGAATAACCTCGTATTTGCAGCAGCGTACGACCTTTGGAAAGCGAAGATCCCCATGATCGAACGATACAGGGATGCACAGTTATCCATTACCAGCGGTATTATTGCCAACAAATTGGCCCTGCGCACGACGATGACTGAGAAGGCCCTTTTTGTAGCCAACCGCATACAATCGTATGCCAATGTGATCAATAACCTGGAATTATATCAAAGTGTACAATTCCCTGTTTCGAAAGTTAAACGGGCAAAAGATAACACGGTGATCGGTATTTGTAATACAATTCTTGCGGTGGCAGATGAACATTTAGACGAAATTGCCGATTATGGCGTTACAACGGATACATTTACTGAATTTCAAACCGCGATTAACAACTTTTTAGCAATATTGGCGAAGCCGGCCTCAGCTAAACTGGGGACTAAAAATGCCACAGCAAATCTTGCAAAACTTATTAGAGAGGCTGATGAGCTATTGATGAAACGGCTCGATCTGGATATTGAACTATTCAAAACTTCGGATCCTGATTTTTACAATCTCTTCCTATCGTCCCGAATCATTCCGAATTCAGGAAGCTCCAAAAGTTCGGTCTTAGGAAATGTTATGCTTGCCGGGACAACCATTCCGGTCAAGGGTGTTACCTTTATTTTTACGGCCGAAAACAGTGGACAAATGAAAGCTGTCGGGGCTGAACCTGCAAAGCCGATTGTTAAAACCAGTACAGCCAAAGGAAATGTCAGGATTGATAAATTACCCGAAAGCCCGTATACGGTGAGCGTTCAAAAAACCGGATTTAAAGATCAGACCTTGCATCTTTTTGTCGTCGACGGAGAAACAACCAAGTTTACGATCGAGATTGAACGGTTGTAACCAATAAAAATGTGGGAAAATCATTAAGAAACAGAATTCTGGATTGGCTCTTTTGACCCCATCCTTGCCTTTCCCTTAGGGGAGGGAGTGAGATTGGATACAAACAGATCAGATTTGACGCAAAAGCCGATGTATTCTTCACACATTAAGTTGAATGAAAAGTAGTGTGTAATTATGAAACAGCACTATAAATCGGAGAAGGTAATTGGGGTTGGCTCTTTGGACCCCACCCCAGCCCTCCCCTTAGGGGAGGGTGTGAAACTTGATACGAATAAATCAACTGCTGATAATGCTGATCCCAGCGATAATTCACAAAGTGAGGGTGTGAAATTTGATACAAATGATTCGACTGCTGTTAATGCAGATCCCATCCATAATTCACAAAGTAAGGGTGAGAGATTGGAGAAAAATGAATCACTTACAGCCAACGAACCTGATTCCCTCCCCAGTGGGGAGGGCCAGGGTGGAATTAAAAAACCCGGATATATTACTGCCAATCCCTATACTTATCCTGTGATAAAAGATTACAGGAAAGATTTGAAAGATCATCAAACCGAGGCAGAGCGCGTGATATGGGGATATCTGCGTAATAAAAAAACAGGGCATAAAATCCGTCGTCAACATATTATTGATGATTTCATTACTGATTTTGTCTGTTTGTCGAAAAAGGTTATCATCGAAATTGATGGGAAGATTCATGAGTTTCAGAAAGAAAAGGATAAACAGCGCACCATCCGGCTTAATAATCTTGGATATGAGGTAATCAGATTTACGAATGATGAAGTGCTGAATTCTCCTTATCAGGTGGCACAAAAGATTAAAACTTACCTCAATAACCGACCAAATTGAAAAGCAAAGGCTTCTTTTTCTCTCATTGCAAACCCTAACTCCTCTCCTCTGGAGGGGTGGGGGAAGGTTACCAGACACAAAAAAAGGTGCTTCGGCACCTTTTTAAATCCTTTTTTATCAAAGAAATTTATCCTTTTTTGATATTTGCCTGAGCGGCAGCCAATCGTGCAATCGGTACACGGAACGGTGAGCAACTTACATAATCGAGACCGATCATATCGCAAAATTCGACAGAACTTGGTTCACCACCGTGCTCGCCACAAATTCCTAATTTAATATCAGGTCGCGTAGAACGCCCTTTTGCAACGGCCATTTCCATCAACAGACCAACACCATGCCTGTCAAGCACCTGGAATGGATCTTGTTTAAGAATTCCTTTTTCAAGATAAGCTGGTAAAAATTTACCGGCATCATCGCGCGAGAATCCCATCGTCATCTGGGTGAGGTCATTGGTTCCAAAGGAGAAGAAATGTGCCACTTTGGCAATACCTTCAGCCGTAAGCGCCGCACGAGGGACTTCAATCATGGTTCCAACCAAATAGTCGATCCTGTCGCCACGTTCTGCAAATACTTTTTCAGCTGTGGAATTGATAATATCAGCCTGATTGATCAATTCGGCAACAGTACCAATCAAAGGCACCATGATTTCTGGACGTGCATCAACTCCCCTGGCTTTCAGATTCAGCGCAGCTTCGATAATTGCACGGGCCTGCATCTCTGTAATTTCGGGATAAGTAATCCCCAAACGACATCCGCGGTGACCCAACATCGGGTTGAATTCCTCCAATTCAGAAACTTTTTGCCGGATCTGGTCGATCGAAATTCCCATTTCGTCAGCCAATTCCTTTTGGGTAGCTTGTTGATGAGGCACAAATTC
>JANYLE010000045.1 GCA_025363795.1 Mariniphaga sp.
CCCAGCCAATAGGGTGCAGGTTTGAAATAGGAACTATGTGCTTCGTCGGAAGTTCGGAGCGAAAACGGGGGGAGGGTTACCGAATAGTTTTTGCCTGGTTCAACAACCATTGTTCCGCAATATTTTTCGAGATCTGTATAAATTTCAATCGTTTGACTAATGGGCAGCACCACCGAAAAAGTTCCGTCAGGTGCTACTTTAGTTTTAGCTAACTCAAGTTTCTGATGAAGAACCGGATCTGGTATCGTATAAAAGGTAATCTCTTTGGAGCTGTAGTCTAATGCTTTACCCGATATGGTTGTTTTCTGGGCATTAAGTTGAAAAGAGATCAGTAAAAAAATGATCAATATATTAAAATACTGCATATTAACGATATATAATTCTATTCCTCGTAAAACTCCGAAGGATCAAGGCATGAAGGGAGGAAAAGACTTGCATCCCCTTTGTGCCGGAGAATATCTCTCACAATCGTTGAGGAGATTGCTGTGGTTTCGGGGGTTGTTAATAAAAATACGGTTTCTATTTCCCCGTACATCTGTTTGTTAATCTGTGCAATAGCTCTTTCGTATTCGAAGTCGGAAGCTGTACGTAAACCTCGTAAAATATACTGTGCGTGAACTTTTTTACAATAATCAATGGTCAGTCCGTCAAACTTCCCCACCTTGATTTTAGGCTCGTTTTCGAATACGCGTTTGATCCACTCCTTCCTTTTTGCCAGGGGATAATACGCCTTCTTGTTTGAATTGTACCCTATCATAATGATGATCTGGTCAAACATGGGCAGCGCACGTTTGACAATCGATTCGTGCCCTAATGTAAAGGGATCAAATGAACCCGGAAATATTGCAATTCTTTCCATAATGGATGTTTTATCGCACAAAACTAATAAGAAATACGTAACAATTCTTTAATGTGACAATCAGACAATTTGACAATTCGTTAATGGGACAATTTAAGAATTTTTATTTACTTTACATGACTAGCAATTACGGAAATGACAGAGCGTGATATAATAGGAATTTTCGGGAAGATGAATTCGGGGAAGAGCTCATTAATGAACCTGCTGACTCAACAGGAAACCTCAATTGTCGACTCGACACCAGGAACAACAGCCGATACGAAAATTACCCTGACTGAAATTCACGGCCTTGGTCCGGTAAAACTAATGGACACTGCCGGGTTCAACGAGCAAGATGAATTAGGCGATAAAAAGCGGAAAAAAGCAATTGCAGCGTTAAAAGAGTGCGATTTGGTGCTATTAGTCATAGATCCTTCTACCTTTGACTTTGAGACTGAAAAATTAATTCTTGCAGAGGCAAGAACGCTTGACAAGCAGGTGATTGTTGTTTATAACCTTTTCAGGATCACAGACAGAAACCGAATCGAGAAGGTGGAAGAATCGCTTGCAAAATTGCGTATTTATCGAAGTATTGTTCTTTGTGCAATTGATATTAAGTTTCGGCAGCCGATGCTCGAAACGATTCTGGAACACTATATTCCCAAGAACTTGGCAATTGATTTATTGCCTTTTGTAGAAGAAGGGGAGTTTTATATCCTTAATATTCCCATGGATGAAGAGACGCCTCCCGGAAGGTACCTTCGTCCACAGGCAATGGCTGAAGAACACATCACGCGAAAGTGGGCTTTCCCTGTTTCGTACCGGATGAACCTTACCAAGGCAAGAGCAGGAGATCCTTCTGAATTGGACCGATGGAACAGTTTTATCAGTAGTTTCTCCAAAAAGCCGAAGGCAATTATTACCGATTCGCAGGCGATGGACATCATGAAAGATTGGGCGCCTGCCGATATGGCATTAACTACTTTTTCTATCATGATGATCAATTATATGAGTCGGGGGAGATTGAATGAATTTGTGACCGGAATCAAGGCACTGAATTCATTGCAACCAGGAGACTCTGTACTGATTGCGGAAGCATGTAACCATTCCCGGATCAGGGAAGATATTGGGACGGTGCAGATTCCTAAATTACTCAGGAAATTCTATCCTGCTGTAATTGTGGATTTTACTTTTGGAAGAGAGTTTATCGATGATCTGGATATTAAGAAGTATAAACTGGTGATCCATTGTGGCGGATGCATGATTTCAAACCAACGTATGGCCGCCCGGCTCCGCGATCTTAAAGCAACCAATATCCCTATTACTAATTATGGCATTTTTCTCTCCTTTGTTCAAGGCGAACAAACACTGGATAGGGTGATTGCACCGTGGCAGGCAAGATGAAGGTTTTAGGTGATTAGGCTTTAGGTATAGCTATAGTCGAATTATTTACAGCATAAACATCTATAGTCTAAATGTCTACAGTCTAAATATCTACAGTCTATTTCTTCAGACAGCAACTTTTATATTTCTTTCCTGACCCACAGGGACAAAGATCGTTACGCCCCACGTTATTAAACATATTTGCAAGCATTGGATTTTCATCTGTGAAAATTTCATCTGCGCTTTTATAATGGGTTTTCCAATCTCCGCGTTGCTGAAAATAACAACCGGGTGCATGTGTCTCGTCATCAAATAGCTCGAGGGCAAATTGCAACTCTTCGCGAATCAGATTTTCATTTGTCCCTTTTTGAGTAAACGGGAGAAAAGATTCATGCAGTTTTTGTACATCTTTTTGGCACGACTTTAACCGTGCTTCTGCCACATGTACTGCCAATAATGGTTTCCAACCGGTGTCGGGATGATTCAGCAGACGGGAAATTTGTTCTCCGTGAATATCATCTTTGGCAAAATAGATGCAATCATAGAGGAAAAGATAAGGGGCATTGCTCTTTTTTGACACCTGTTTTTCGATGGCATCCAGGAAGATCGAAATGGTTTCAGGGTATCGTTCCGAAAGCATGCCAACCAAAAAAAGACCTTGCTCGTCGAGCAGATCCCAATCTGGTGAATCGGGCGTTGTGAAAAGATTGATAACCGATGGGACAACTCTTTGGGAATAATGTACTTCGGCAAGAATAGCGTACCACAATGGCAGATTTGGCAAGCTGCGGTTGAGCATTGTGATCCGTTCATTGTAAGCATTATCCAGGTGGAAGATTATTTTGCTTTCCAGCTCTTCATCATAGGGAAGCTCCATCAAAAATTCCAATGCTTCAAATGGGACTCCTGTAGTTTGTGAATGCAGAGTTGCTATTGCTTCTTTTTTTGTCATTGTCATATTATTTTCGGCGCAAAGATAAAAGATATCTGCAGAGAAGCAGGCGCAAAGATGATTTTCTGAAATGGGTCTCTGTGTGTCGTTGTTATCGTATTTCAAATTACCAATTTTCTTTGTCTGAGGATCATTATTACCTCTCAGAGTGTCAATTTGCCTCTCTGAGTAACGATATCCTTTGTCTGAGAACCATTATCGCCTCTCTGAGTAACGACATCCTTTGTCAGAGTGTCAATTTGCCTCTCAAAGTACCGTTATCGTCTGTCTGAGTAACGATATCCTTTGTCCGAGAACCATTATCACCTCTCTGAGTAACGAAATCCTTTGTCAGAGTGTCAATTTACCTCTCTGAGTACCGATTCTCATAGTCAACGTATCGTAATGCTTTCTTCTGGAAAGAATAACAGGAGAATGAAAAAGCCGGACTTTTCAAGGGCCCGGCTTTTGACAGTATGATTAATGGAGAGCTAACTGGTTAATTTCCCCAAGTCTTTTGATCATCGGAAACATAAATCCAGTCAGTGATATCCGTCGCATCAACGTGATTTATTGATTTCCCGTTGCAGCTTCAAGACGTTTCAAAATACTGAAGATGAAGGTTGCAGATAACAAGCACATCACCACTAAAATGGCGAAGAACTGCCACAGTTCGATTTTGTCCCAAAGAACGCCTATTAAACCTGCTGCGAGGTTACCAAAAGCGGTAGCTCCAAGCCAACCACCCTGTGCCAAACCTTTGTATTTAGGAGGGGCGACTTTCGACACAAATGATATCCCGATAGGACTCAGGAACAATTCAGCTACGGTCAAAATCAAATAGGTGTTAATCAGCCAGAATGGTGAAACCAGGTTTTCAGATGTGCCGCCATTCAAGTGTCCGGGAGAAGTAAGTCCCATTGAAGCAGCAATCAAAAGACCAAATCCTACCGCTGTAAATAGCATTCCAATCCCAATCTTCTTTGGGGCAGAAGGTTCTTTCCCTTTGTTCCGGAGCCAGGTGAAAAATCCAATAATTACTGGTGTGAGAAATACTATAAATATCGGGTTGAATTGTTGAAATTTCTGTGGTGTGATGGTATAATCACCCGTGAAAGAACTAATCATATAATAAGCCAGGGCAATACTTGCAACAAAAACTCCGGCTCCAATTAATTTCTGGTTACGTTCTTTTCCCATGAAAAACAGGATAGAACCGATGATGGCAAACAGAACAGGCAACAACTGGCTTAAGTCGAAAAGCACATACGTGCTTGGTTTTACGTGTCCCAGTTGGGTGTAGTCGCGGGCAAAGATGGTCATTGTGAAACCATTTTGATGGAAAGCCATCCAGAAAAACATGACGACGAAGAATACTAGGCCCAAAGCAATCAGCCTTTCACGGGTTTGCTGAGGTGTAAGTAATATCGTCTTGTTCTTTAGATCTTTCGATTTCAACTTTTGCTTTTCGGTAACGTCGGCTTGTTGATAATATTTTTTAAATCCGATAAAAATCAAAAAGGAGACAACCATACTGGCGGCAGCGACAGCAAAGCCGGCATTGTACGAACTGGCCAATGTATCTATGTAGGATTTTGAAAACGATGTTAAATCGGTGAAGTTAGCTCCCATTTGTGCATGTGCCGCCTGAGTTAATTTGCTTACATCCTCAAGTTTACCATTCAAAAACTGATGCGCCATGTGTGGAATAGAAGAATCGTAAGTAAACCCTTTGCCTTTAAGTACCCAGTTTCCGATTGCTCCGGCTGCTGATGGAGCAAAGAATGCACCGATATTAATTCCCATATAGAAAATGTTGAAGGCATTGTCGCGGTTTGCGGCGAATTTCGGATCATCGTACATGTTTCCGACAAGTGCCTGCAGATTCCCTTTAAAGAACCCTGTTCCGAGTGAGATGACAGCCAGGGCCGAATAAACCATCCCGATCCCTAATCCGGGCATGGCCAATAGCGTATATCCCAGAAACATGATGACCAGACCAATTGATATTGTTTTCCCATATCCCAGAACGTTATCAGCTATATATCCTCCAAGTAAAGGCAAAAAATAAATTCCAAAAAGGAAACTGCCGTATATTCCACCTGCTTCTGCAGTCGAAAAACCAAACTTGGCCTGAAGATAAAGTACAAAAATGGCCAGCATGGTATAATAACCGAACCGTTCGCCCATGTTTGCAAAAAAGGCCACAATGAGCCCTCTGGGATGTCCTTTAAGCATAGATTTTTATTGTTTAAGGGGTTAATAACTGATTAATTGTGGCAAATATAGCGAACTTTTTTGGTGTCATACTACTGCAAAAAGTCATGTTTTGAGGATATATAGGACCTTATTTATTGAACTTCATTCTTAATGTTGTTGCGACTCAGCGATTTCTTCGTATTTTTGAAAATAGTAAAACACTACAGAATGGAAATTTTTACTACTTCAAAAATTGCTGAACTCGATCAGTATACAATTGCTAATGAGCCTATCTCTGCAATTGATCTGATGGAACGGGCATCATTGCAGTTGACAAAACGGATTGATGCTAACTATAATGCGGATCAGCGAATCGCTGTTTTTGCCGGTCCAGGCAATAATGGTGGAGATGCACTGGCCATTTCCCGGTTGCTGGCTGAAGTTTATTTTAAGGTTGATGTTTTTATACCCGATTTTGGAAAAAATCCCTCCGAATGCTTTTCAATTAACCTTGATCGGTTAAAGCATCAGCCAGAAAGAACGACCATCACGAGGTTTATTGATGGAGAATTTCCAGAACTCACTCAATATGATTTGATTATTGACGGGTTATTTGGTTCGGGTTTAACCCGGCCGCTCACCGGTTTTCCGGCACGGCTTGTCAAATATTTGAATCAATCTGAACTGCCGATCATTGCAATCGACATTCCTTCGGGATTAATGGGAGAAGACAATACCGGGAATGATCGGGAAGCAATCATTATGGCGCGTTATACCTTCACTTTTCAGTTCCCGAAATTATCATTCTTTTTTAAAGAGAATGAGCGATTTACGGGTAAATGGGAAGTGCTTCCTATTGGATTACATCCTGCCGGGATCGCGCAAAAAATTACTTCATGGCATTATTCTGACCTCGAAAAAGCAGTTTCTATTCTTAAACCAAGAGGAACGTTTTCGCACAAAGGAACATATGGTCATGCCCTTTTAGTTGCCGGAAGCTATGGGAAGACGGGGGCTGCTGTTCTTGCGGCCAAAGGATGCTTAAGATCCGGCGTCGGTTTACTGACGGTTCATCTTCCCCAATCGGGAAATCAGATCATGCAAACAGTTGTCCCTGAGGCGATGGTCAGTATTGATGAATCGGAGAATATTATATCGCAGATCCCGTTGCAGGCTCGCTATAAAGCAGTCGGAATTGGACCTGGGATCGGACAAGATAAGTTGACCGTAAAGGCATTGCGGATATTGTTGGAAAATTATAAAGAACCAATAATTATTGATGCCGATGCGCTCAATATCCTTTCGGCGAACCCTGAAATGGTTAAAATGCTTCCGGAGAATTCAATTCTAACACCTCATCCTGTTGAGTTTGACCGGCTGGCCGGCGCATCGGAATCAGGTTTCGAACGGTTAATGTTGGCGCAAAAATTTGCACATGATCACCGTATTATTCTGATTCTTAAAGGTGCCTATACTGCTGTTGCTTTCCCTGACGGGAATTGCTGGTTTAATAGTACCGGAAATCCTGGTATGGCAACAGGAGGAAGTGGCGATGTCCTCACCGGGATTTTAACAGGGTTGCTTGCTCAAAGTTATTCGCCATGTGAAGCAGCCCTTTTGGGTGTTTACCTGCATGGGCTTTCCGGCGATTTGGCTCTTATCGGTTCCTCCGAAGAGGCGCTACTCGCAGGCGACATTGCTGATCATCTTGGTAAAGCCTTTGCCTTCCTGAAAAGCCACCCCGATTTTGGGAAAGCCGAAAAAAAGAGTCAATTTTGAAATGTTTATAGATCACCGGATCGCATTGCCCGGGCATATATTTGGCTTTAAGGGTAGTTTTTTCGTGATTGTTGCATAAAGTGTTTGATAAATAGTAATTTAAAAGTATAAAAATGAGATCAATCGCAATTTTATTATTATCCTCTTTAATGTTAGCCGGGAATCTTTCGGCGACAACGAAAGATGATAAGAAGAAAGCCTCCGAATTAGGAGCGGTTTCGGGTGGAGTCATCTACTCCCTTCCCCGAACAGGCATACGTATAGTGGCTGAGGTATCTCAGGAGAAATTTTTTCATGGCCCTTACTGCGAATTTGCACAAAAGTACCTTGGTGTCACAGGTGCACCGACTTCAGATTCAGAGTTATGGAAGATTACTGATTTGAAAATGGAAACTTTCGGCGAACCCGATCCCGCCGAGGTTCATAAAGCAACCGGCGCTGTTGCATCAATGCTCAGCCTTTCGGAGGATGGAGTTTTAATAGGAATTAATAGTTCTGCGAAAGGAGAGGCCGGGAAAACATACACTTCGGTATTTACACCTGCTGTTGAAATTCCCCGCTCAATCTGGTCCGAAATGTCGATGCATTCTTTTCTTGAAGGGAAGGATACGACAAAACAGGTAGGCAATAAGATGAAATCTTTCGAAGAGAAAGCTGCTGAAGCCGCACACGATATTTTAAAATTGCGCAAACGCAAGGCTATCGCACTTGCTTCAGGCTACGATAAGCTTCCCCCTGACGGAAAAGCGTACCAGGTTATGGTAGATGAATTAAACAAAATTATTGGTGATTACGAAAGTCTTTTCATTGGAAAGTCCTTTAAATCAATTAATAAATATGTGTTCGAAGTAGTCCCGGATTCCAAAGAGGGCAAAGCGATAGTGGCATTCAGGTTTTCAGCAACAGCCGGAGTCATGCCAGAGAGTAATGTTTCGGGTAAACCGATTATGCTCGAGTTAGATCCCAATCTTGATCTTGCACGCAATGGTCAGCAGAAAGCTGCCCCAACTGCTGGTGAGACTTCATCCAACGGATTGTTTTACAGAACTCCAGGTGTTGTTGTTGCGCGATTGCTGAACGGCAGCGACGTTCTCGCACAGGCACGACTCTCGATGGCTCAGTTTGGGGTTGTCACTCCAATTCCTGACGGATTGGTTAATGGTGAGTACTCGATTGAATTTCATCCAGCTACAGGTGCTATTCAG
Organism: Mariniphaga sp.; assembly: GCA_025363795.1. Taxonomy (GTDB): domain Bacteria; phylum Bacteroidota; class Bacteroidia; order Bacteroidales; family Prolixibacteraceae; genus JAAFHB01. The sequence goes on from JANYLE010000045.1 coordinate 8,336, forward strand.
CGGA
>JANYLE010000475.1 GCA_025363795.1 Mariniphaga sp.
CAACTTACCCAAAAACCTGATTTCCAAAGTTGGAATCAGCAATGTCAAGCTTTACGGAACGTTAAAGAATTATTTCACTTTCAGTAAAATAGACAATTACGATGCCGAACGAGGTGGCGCTGTCACTTTCCCATTGGCAAAACAGGTTATATTAGGTGTAAATCTTGAATTTTAATAGAATCCAGATATGAAATGAGCATGATTCTACGATCACGAATCGATTTGATAGTGAACTTCATGCGAATTCCATCTGACCACTTAAAAAAAAATTATAACAGATGAAAAATAAAGTTTATATAACGCTGGTGGCTACGGTATTCATGCTTGGCACCGCAACATCTTGCAAGGATTACCTTAAAGAGGAGAACAAAGTCGGACAAACCGCTGACTTGCTTTACGCAACAGAAACGGGTGTTGAAAACCTGGTTGCTTCCTGCTACACCTATTCACGTGCATGGTATGGAAAGGAAGCTGCCTTGGGGCTTTCCGAAATGGGTTCCGACCTTTTCTATTATGGGTTTGACAACAAACAGAAGAGTTTGAATTCGTATAAAATTACGGCTGAAAGTTTGGATGCCAATGTTGCCGACAATCCTTGCCTTGACCAGTATTGGGAGGCATTCTTTACTGCTGTGAATGTTTGTAACACCACATTGGAGTATGTTCCTAAGAATACGCTCCTGTCTGAAGCTAAGAAAACCCAGCACATGGGTGAAGCTCACTTCCTTCGTGCTTTCTATTACTGGCACATGGTAAATATCTGGGGTCCGGTACCTTATTACAAGGAATCAATCAAAACTGTGACAACCGATGCTTACCGTGATTCTGAAGAATCAGTTTACAGCAATATTCTTGCCGACCTTGATGCTGCCGCAAAAGAATTGGCAACTGTTACAACAAAAACATCAAGTGTAAACTTATGGGCTGTTCGCGCATTCAAGGCCCGTGTACTTCTTTATGCTGCATCGTGGTTAGGCGAGACAAGCATCACAAGCAACAGTGCCTATGCCGGTCAAAATCTTTATACACTGGCAAAGACTGAAGCCGATGCTGTTATTAACAGCGGCATTGCTACATTTTACAACAAATATTCAGACGTCTGGACAATGACAAATGAAGATGTTACTAAAAACAGTGAGTCTATCTGGGGAATACCTTACAGCCCAACGTTATCGCTCAACGTGTTGCCTTATCGTATCAAAACAGATGCAACCGGAGCCTATTTAGATTATAACAACATCATATCCCGTACAGGTCGTAGTACGGGTGGTGGCAGCGCAATGCTCCTGATGTTTGTTCCAAAATGGAGCAATGCAGGGAGCGATTTGACCGATGTATTCGTACGTTGCACAACTATTGCACAAACACTTACAAATAGTGTAACCAAGGCGGTTGTTACCTGCGGACCTACCTATTCAAAATATGGTCGTGGTTTTACCCGTTATGTCCCAACACTGTATCTGGTTAATCTGTTCAACAAAAACAAAGCGACCGACCAGCGTTATGACGCGACTATCCGCGACGCCTATACGATTGCCCCGGGATTGGAACTCTCGTCAAAGAAATATCCTTTGATGATGGATACAGCCCTCTATTTTATGTCAGAAGATGCCAATTCAGCCAAAGGGAAAGCCATGGTTGCCCGGGCAACCAAACGTTATCGTATTCACACACTGGTTGGTGGAGCACTTCCTTTGTACACATCTTCAGATCCTGCAACAGCACTTCCTACGACAACCATGCCAACACAAGATCCATACGGCGATGGCAGGTATAAGAATGTGGCTTATTGTGGCGACCAATCATTTATCGCGATCAAGAAATTTGATGACGATGTTTACACGCGCTCAGATAACGATAAGGTGACGCCTGAAATCTACGACCGCGACGTGATGGTACTCCGCCTCGCCGAAATTTACCTGATCAAAGCTGAAGCCGAATTGAAAACAACAGGTAGTGATGCAGCGCTTGCAACATTGAATATTCTGCGTGCAAAACGTGCAATTGCAGGAAAAGACAACTTGCTGAAAGGTACAGTTGACATCAACACTATTCTTGACGAACGTGCACTTGAACTTTGCGGTGAACAACAACGTTGGTTCGACTTGAAACGTACCAAAACATTGGTTCGCCGCGTGAAAGCTTACAATGCACAAGGTGCTGCAAGTGTTCAGGATTTTCATATGTTACGTCCAATTCCGCAGGCACAAATGGATGCAGTTACCAACAAGACCAGCGCGGCTGATCCAAAAGGTTTCTGGCAGAATCCCGGATATTAATGATATAATTGTAACATCAAACAAGACTTGTCAGGTTCCAAAAACCTGACAGGTCTTTAACCTTTTAGAAATGCCAAACCGACTTAGCCGTGTGATCCTGGCTGTATTACTATTGTTGTCAGTTCACTCATTAATAGCTGGAAATTATGATTTTGTGGTAGCTCAGGACGGTACTGGCAACTTCACTTCCATTCAGAAAGCAATTGATGCCTGTAAAGCATTTCCGGATAACCGGATCGCCATCTTTGTGAAAAACGGAACTTACAAGGAAAAATTGGTGGTCCCGTCGTGCAATACCCAACTTTCAATCATTGGGGAGAGCGTCGATAAAACCATTATTACGTTTGACGATTACTTTGACAAAATCAACCGGGGACGAAACAGCACTTTCTATACCTACACCTTAATGGTTGAAGCGAATGACTTCATCCTTGAAAATATTACGGTTGAAAATACAGCTGGTCCAGTCGGACAAGCTGTTGCTCTTCATGTTGAAAGTGACCAGTGCGCTTTTCGCAATTGCAGGTTTTTAGGGAACCAAGATACCGTTTATGCCGCCGGGCGATTCAGCCACATGTATTTCACAAATTGTCACATCGAAGGAACGACCGATTTTATTTTTGGCGAAGCCACTGTGTTGTTTGATCAATGTACGATTCACTGCAAAGGTGATTCATACATTACGGCTGCCAGCACTCCTGCAGGAAAACCGTTTGGTTTTGTTTTTCAGAATTGCAAACTCACTGCAGCTGATAACGTGAAGAATGTATACCTCGGTCGTCCATGGCGCATCTATGCCAAAGTGGCTTTTCTGAATTGTGAAATGGGCGACTTTATTAAGCCTGAAGGGTGGCACAACTGGGATAAACCCGATGCTGAAAAAACCACCTTTTTTGCCGAATATAAAAACACAGGTTCCGGGGCATCACTAAGCAAACGGGTAAGTTGGTCGCATCAGTTAACCGACGTTGAAGCGTCAACGATTACGGCCCAAAATATTCTTGGTGATTGGGTCACCAAATACAGATAATTCATAATTTTTAGAATTTATGATTCTTCGAAAATCAAACTTCATGCTCCTTACGGTCGCTTTATTTTCCGCCACCGCTTTTTCACAGCCTGTTGTTAAAAATAATCATAAGGATGACTTATATAAAGGCATTGAATTTCAGATGCCGCGGGTTCAGGAACCTGTCATTCCAGCAAATTCAATTTCGATTACCGATTTTGGAGCTAAAAGTGGTGGCCAGGTGCTCTGTACTGCTGCATTTTCAAATGCAATTGATGCCCTAACCAAAAAAGGTGGCGGACGTGTGATTATTCCACCCGGGATTTGGCTCACAGGCCCTATTACTTTGAAGAACAACATCGAACTGTTTACAGAAACAGGAGCTCTCGTGGTTTTCAGCACTGATAAAAGCTTATATCCGCTGATTGAAACGAACTTTGAAGGTTACAATACCTACCGTTGTATCTCACCGGTAAACGGCCGCAACCTCGAAAATATTGCCATTACCGGTAAGGGCGTTTTTGACGGTTCGGGAGAAGTGTGGCGTGCAGTTAAAAAGGAAAAATTGACTGAGGCGCAGTGGAATAAACTGGTAAATTCTGGCGGCCTGGTAAGCGATAACGGGAAAACATGGTATCCGTCGGAACAATTCAGAAATGGAGAAAAAATTGCTGAAATGAATGTTCCGCGTTCACTGAAGACTAAGGCAGAATTCGAACAGGTAAAAGATTTTCTCCGTCCCGTGATGATCAGCTTGATTTCATGCAAGAAGGTTTTGATTGATGGACCAACCTTTCAGAACTCACCAGCATGGTGCCTTCACCCGCTGATGTGCGCCGATTTTACCCTTCGAAATACAACGATTCGCAATCCGTGGTACTCCCAGAATGGTGATGGCATCGACATTGAATCATGCAAAAACAGCATTATTCACGATTGCAATTTCGATGTAGGCGACGATGCGATCTGCATTAAATCAGGCAAAGACAAGGAAGGACGTGATCGTAAAATGCCGAATGAAAACCTGATCGTTAAAAACTGCATTGTCTATCATGGCCACGGCGGGGTAACAGTTGGCAGCGAAATGTCAAGTGGGGTCCGAAACCTGCACGTATCCAACTGTACTTTTCTCGGAACAGATGTGGGATTGCGCTTTAAAAGCAACCGCGGAAGAGGAGGCGTTGTAGAGAATATCTATATTTCAAATATTGAGATGATCAATATACCTACTCAGGCCATTTCGTTCAACCTTTATTATAGTGGCAGGTCGGCTTCGGAAGATATGGAAGCCGGTAACGACGGTCAGGCACCAGCATTGCAGTCTGTTAACGAAGAAACCCCGCAGTTTAAAAATATTTTCATCCGTGATGTGAACTGTAAAGGTGCTTACCAGGGAATCTTTCTGCAAGGGTTGCCCGAAATGAACCTTGAAAATATACAATTGACTAACATTCAGATGGAAGCAGATTATGGCCTGATTTGCAGCGATGCCAAAGGAATAAAAATCAAAAACCTAACACTCATCACGAAAAAAACACCCGTCATTGATCTTAAGAACAGTAAGGATGTGACCATTGACGGTATGACCACTCAACCCGGAGTTTTCCCGCTAATCAATATTTCAGGATCAAGAACAGGTAAAACCCTCTTTAAAAATGCGGGTATTACAAATTCGGACAAACAAGTGGTGATTGAAAAAGAAGTAGATAAAAATGTTGTCCAAATGGTGAAGTAATGAAACTGGCTGTTAGCAACAAGTTCCTAACAGCCAGTAATCTCTATGCTTTCGTTTCCTAATATAAAAGCAGCATTCACGATTGTTAAACCTATTTCATCTGCTCATTCCATCCCGAGCGATCAGGAGCAGCAGGAGCATTTATCTTTTTAACCGGATTCTCTTTAAGCTGTTTCAGCAAAACCTCCACCGCCTTTTCGATACTTGGGTCGATTCCTTTTGCAAGTTGTTCGGGACGGTCGACCACTTCGATGTCAGGCGAAACACCCACTCCTTCTATAATCCACTGTTCGTTTTCGTCAAAAATTCCAAATCGCGGCACAGCGATATAACCACCATCAACCAGGTCGGCATTACCGGACATACCAACCAATCCGCCCCATGTGCGGGTTCCAATCAGTTTTCCCAAACCCTTTTTGCGGAAGTAATAGGGGAAAGCATCACCACCAGATGACGAATAGCCATTGGTTAACATCACTTTAGGTCCATCGTGAGCCACTCCGGGCGTTTTCATCGCCGTCAATCCATTTCGCTGCCAGTAACTGAGCGTCTTGCGGTTAAGCAGGTCGGTCATCACATCTGGAATAAAACCTCCGCCATTGTAGCGGTCATCAATAATCAAAGCCTCTTTTTCATGATAAGCATACATGCCCCGGTACAACTCACGGTTTCCATCTGTTGACGTGTTTGGAACATGAATATACCCGATTTTCCCACCCGAAAGTTTGTCAACCATTGCGCGTCGCTCGTTTACCCAATCCAGGTAAAGCAATTGCAACTCACTCGAGACAGGTTTTATTGTATAAGATTTAGCACCTGTAGCTATCGGTTTTGAATTGACTGTTACTTCAACTGTCTTTCCCAATGTATTTTCCAGTAATTCATACGGATTCATGCTTAGATTCAACTCTGCTCCATTGATAGCTATCAGAAAGTCACCCTCCTTCACACCTACACCTTGTTCTGTAAGGGGAGAGCGGCGGGCTTCGTTCCAGTTTTCACCAGCATAAATCTTTGTAATCTGATATTTGCCGGATGCCTGATCGGCTTTCAATTCTGCGCCAAGCAAACCGGTATCCATCCGTTTTGGACGTTCAAAATCACCCCAATCCACATACGAGTGACCTGTATTAGTTTCAGAAATAATTTCCCCCAAAATATAATCCAGATCGGCACGATGGCTCACATACTCAACCAACAGGCTGTAGCGCTCCCTGATACCTTTCCAGTCAACGCCATGCATATTGCTTTCGTAAAAATAGTCGCGGAAAATCCGCCATCCATCA
>JANYLE010000501.1 GCA_025363795.1 Mariniphaga sp.
CACGTTTCGTATTTTTGCAACCGACAATTTACCGGCACAACTTGAAATGGCCACCAAAGGAGTTTACAGTTTGCATACCTTGCAAAATATTAAGCTACGTCATCTTAAAGCGTATTTTACCGAAGTTGGCGATAGTTACCACCTTTGCCAGCAGATCAAAAGTTTGGTTGACTTTTCACTTTATGACTTACTCGAAAAGGAAACCAATGCACCTTCTGTGAGTATTTATGGCGACTTCGATATAATACTTTGCTGCAATGTGCTATTTTACTATAAACCCGAAATCCAGCGAGATATAATTGATAAATTTTGTAAATCTTTAAAACCGGGTGGTATTTTAATCACAGGCGAAGCGGAATCGGGTATCCTGAAACAGGTTAAAAAATTGAAACAATTTTGTTCGCACACTCAGATATTTATAAAGCTGTAACTTGCATTAAATTATAATCAAAAATAAAGCATCCCGTTTGGTATTAAAGAATCCATAAACTCCTATCAATACGGAAAAACCTTTACTTTTGGCAATCAGGAGTACCTCGGCAAGAATGAAAATTTAGCGCCTAAACTATAGACTAAAAAATGAAAATTAAAGACCTGAAAATAGGAATCCAGCTGAAAATAAGTTTTGGAATTATTTTGTTCCTCATTATTGTACTTGGGACCATCTCCTGGAAGCAGACCAACAAGATAGCTCAGCAGACCACCAATTTTTATGAACATCCCTACAAGGTTCGCAAAGCCATTGGCGAACTAAATGTTGATATAATGGCCATGCGTTTGGAATTCAGAAATTTTCTTTTAGCCGAAGATGATAAAGGAAGACAAACTGCGTTATTAAACTCTGATTTTTATCAGACTAATGCAGATAAGCAGTTTGAAATCCTTTCTGACCGTTATCTGGGACCCCGAAAAGATATTGAAGATGCCCAAAAAGCATTTGCACGATGGGTGACGATTCGCAAGAGTAACTTAGCTCTTGGACAATCTTCGAAGGTTTCCCAGGCCATGCGGCGCATTGAAGATAATGGCGATATCGGTATGGAGCGTGAGAAACTGTTAATCAGCATAAAAAAGATAGATGATTATGCTCGCGAAAAAGCTGATCTTCTATTTCTTAACGCTAATGAAATAAACAATTCCCTTAACCTTCAATTGGAAATTCTTGTTGCTGCAATCCTTGCCCTTTCTATTTTGATTGTCTACCTGCTGAATGAAAATATCCGCCATCCGATAGCCGAACTTGCCAATGTAACAAAGCTATTCAGAGAAGGGAAAACGAATGTGCGGAGTTCATATGTGTCTCAAAATGAGTTTGGGCAGCTTTCTGCCTCCTTTAACGATTTGGCAGAAACAATAGAAACGGAGCTGAATCTGAATAATCATGTTGCCAAACTTGCAGATGTAATGCTTAGTGAAGAAGATGCCCATCGTTTTTGTCATGCTGTTTTAGGCAGTCTGCTTGAGCATACAGAGTCGCAATTAGGAGCTGTTTACCTGCTAAACGACGAGAAAACCGAATTTCATCATTTCGAATGCATCGGAATGGATTTGAATGGATGCAAACCATTTTCAGCAGTTCAATTCGAGGGCGAGTTTGGTGCCGCCCTGGCAAGTAAGAAAATGCAGCACATTACAGGCATTCCGGAAGATACGCAATTTGCATTTTCCACTGTGAGTGGAAAGTTCGCCCCGCGTGAGATTATCACTGTCCCTATTGTTTCTGGCGACGAAACGGTGGCAGTTATTTCATTGGCTACGATTAAGAGTTTCAGTAAAAACAGTCTGCGGCTGGTTGATACTGTTTTGAGTACGCTCAGCGCCAGAATGGACGGAATACTCGCTTACCGAAAGGTCATTACGTTCTCTCAACAACTTGAAAAACAAAATATTGAACTGGAAGCGCAGAAAAGGGAACTTTCTGCACAGGCAAGCGAACTTGGTGAGCAAAATATCGAGCTCGAAATGCAGAAAAAACAATTGAATGAGTCCAATCGGTTGAAAAGCTCATTCCTATCGAATATGAGCCACGAATTGCGAACTCCGCTTAATTCAGTAATCGCTCTTTCCGGTGTGTTAAATCGTCGTCTTGCCGGTAAAATTGCTGCTGAAGAATATAACTATCTTGATGTTATTGAACGCAATGGCAAACAATTGCTTTCGTTGATCAACGATATTCTGGATCTCTCGCGCATTGAAGCCGGATATGAGGAACTTGAAATCAGGAAATTCAATGTGAATGATCTTGTTCGTGAAGTAGTTGAAATGCTTGAGCCACAAGCGATCATCAAGGATATCAAGCTCAGCTATCAGGCAGGAAATGATCATCATGAAATCAGCAGCGATTACGTAAAATGCAGACACATACTTCAAAACCTTGTGGTAAATGCTGTTAAATTTACGGAGATTGGAGATGTACAGATAACCGTGGAAGCCAAAGGTGACACCATTCAAATTGCTGTTGCTGATACTGGAATTGGAATTGCAGAAGAGCATCTTCCCCATATTTTTGACGAATTCAGGCAGGCAGATGGAAGTAGTTCCAGAAAATACGGTGGCACAGGTCTAGGACTCGCCATCGCAAAAAAATATGCACATCTGTTGGGAGGAAGTATCGAAGTTGAAAGTAAAACTGGTAACGGATCACTTTTCATTATCAGCCTACCTTTACATATTCCAAATCAGCAATTAGTTGAAGAGAAATACGTTGCTACTGTTCAGCCATTTGTAACAAATGCCAGACCCCAATTGCGGTCAATGCAGTCCGGGGAGAAGACAATCTTGCTGGTTGAAGATAGTGAAGCAGTAATTATCCAAATGAAAGATATGCTGTCCAGGGAAGGTTACACTATTATGGTTGCAAGTAATGGTAGTGAAGCACTTCAGCAAATAAAGCAAAAAATCCCGGATGCCATGATCCTCGATTTAATGATGCCGGACGTTGATGGCTTTGAAGTGCTGAGGTGCATTCGTGAAGAAGAAAAAACTGACCATCTTCCAGTTATTATTCTTACGGCTAAGTATGTCACCAAAGAAGAACTTGCATTCCTGAAGCACAATGGTATTCATCAGTTGATTCAAAAAGGGAATATCAATAAGGATCAGCTTTTGGAGACGGTAGCGCAGATGTTCCCCGAAGTTAAGGCACCAAAAGCCATGATTAAAAACCTTGCTCCAATTCCGTTATCAGGTGTTCCTGTTGTATTGGTGGTGGAGGATAATGCTGATAATATGCTAACGATTAAAGCTTTGCTGGACGGAAAATGTTCGATTATTGAAGCGGAGGACGGTCAGAAAGGAATAGAAATGGCGCATCTTCATCAGCCTCAGCTGATTTTGATGGATATTGCCCTTCCACTGTTGACCGGTATTGAAGTCTTAGCTGAATTACGGAAAGTTCTGGTACTACAAAATATTCCCGTTATCGCTGTTTCTGCAAGTGCCATGAAAGGTGATCGCGAAGATTTTATCGCACAGGGTTTCGATGGTTATATTCCAAAACCTATTGATAGCGTATTGTTCGATAAAACGATAAAGGAATTTTTGAATTATAAAACTATCTGAGAACCGCTATCCTTCTCTGTGTGAAAATAATATAGATCACAGAGAAATTTCTTTATGCTGACTACTTATAAGAAACACAATGACAAAAATTCTGGCAATCGACGATATTTACGATAACTTGATTGTATTAAAGGCTTTATTAGCTGAAGCATTTCCTGCGATTGAATTTTTTAGTGCTTTATCGGGACACGAAGGCCTGGCCCTTTGCTATCAGGAAATGCCTGATGTAGTGTTGCTTGATATAGTTATGCCAGGCATGAACGGGTATGAAGTTTGTAAGCTAATAAAGTCAGATAACCTGCTAAAATCCATACCGGTAATAATGATTACTGCTGCTCGTACAGACCGTGAAAGCAGGATAATGGCACTTGAAAGCGGTGCTGATGCATTTCTCGCCAAACCAGTTGATGAATCAGAATTTACGGCCCAGATCAGGGCAATGCTGCGGATAAAAGAGTCGGAAGATAAAAAGCAAAATGTGATGCAGCATCTCGAAAGACTTGTTGCTCAGCGTACGGAAGCACTTGAAAGGGAACTGAAAAATCGCAAAAAAACGGAAGAGGCACTCCGCGTTAGTGAAGAAATTTACCGGGAATTATATGAAAAATCACCGATAGGATACCAGTCGCTTGATGAAGATGGCCATTTTTTGACAGTGAATGAAGTTTGGCTCAAAACCCTTGGTTATTCACGTGAAGAGGTTATTGGAAAATGGTTCGGCGATTTTCTGGCACCGGGCTATGTGGAGGCATTCAGAGAACGCTTTCCGTTATTCAAAGCTAAAAGCAAGATCCATAGCGAGTTTTATATGATTAAAAAAGATGGATCTCATGCATATGTGGCTTTTGAAGGAAGAATTGGCTATGATGCAAATGGCAAATTTAAGCAAACTCACTGCGTATTAAGTGATATCACCGAACGAAAATTGGCCGAGGACAAGATTTATCAAAGCGAGAAGTTATATCGTACGCTTGTCGAGACTTCCCCGGATGGGATCGGGATGGCAGATCTGCAGGGAAAGATTATTTCTGCCAATCAAAAGTCTTGTCAGATTTTTGGATTCAGGGATGAAGAAGAGCTTAAATCGTCACGGAAAAATTTCATCGATTTTATTGCTCCCACTGATCAGCTGAGGGCAAGAGAAAATCTGAAACTTCGCTCTGAAGGAGATTTGTTTATCAGTCAGGAATATATGGCTATCCGAAAGGATGGGATAGCGTTTCCGATTGAACTGAAATCTTCGGTAGTTTATGACCCACAAAATCTTCCTTACGCAATAATCAGTGTGATGGCAGATATTACACAGCGGAGAAGAATTGAAGATACTCATAATTTTCTGCTCAATGCAGGGCGGGCCAATTATGGAGAAGACTTCTTTCAATCGTTGTCAATTTTTCTGGCCAAATCTTTGGGTATGTGTTACGTTTGCATTGACAGTCTTCTGCCGGATAGTCTTTTAGCTCAAACACTAACCGTTTATCTGGATGGTCGGTTTATCGAAAATATGACCTATTCTCTCAATGAGACGCCTTGCGGTCAGGTTGTAGGGAAAACTATTTGTTGCTTTGATCGTAATGTCAGTAAATTATTTCCTGAAAATTCTGTTCTTCAGGATATTGGTGCTGAGAGTTACATCGGAACAACGCTATGGGGTTCCACCGGAAAACCGATTGGATTGATCGCAATTGTTGGCCGGCAGCCCTTGGAAAATACATCTGTAATAGAGTCTGTTCTTAATCTTGTGTCAATCAGGGCGGCTGGCGAATTGGAACGTCGGGAGACTGAGTTGGAATTATTGAAAAGCAGACAATCCTTTGAAAATTATTTCAATAATTGTTCTGTTGGAATGAGCGTGACTTTGCCAGATAAAAAATGGCTCGAAGTGAATCACAGTCTTTGCCAGATGTTGGGTTATTCAAAAGAGGAATTGGCTGACCTCACATGGCTTGATTTAACTTATCCGGATGATGTTTCTAATAATATGTCGTTGTTCTCTGATATGGCTGATGGAAGAATTGATCGTTACGAAATGGACAAACGATTTGTCCGGAAAGATGGGTCTTTAGTATATGTCAGTTTATCCGTCGTTTGTGAACGTAATTCTGATGGGTCTGTAGACCACTTGCTTGCATCCTATATTGATGTTACTGCACGTCAATTGGCTGAAGATACCATCAGGCGGGAGCGGGCGTTACTTCGAACCTTGATCGATAATTTACCGAATACGATCTATGTGAAGAATACGCAAGGCCAAAAAATTGTTTCAAATAAAGCTGACCTTGACCATATGGGCTTCACTTCGGAGGCTGAAATAATTGGGAAAACGGATATTGATTTATTCCAGACATCCGACGGAGTTCTTGGTTACCAGGAGGATTTGTCAGTGATACAAACTGGGGTACCAATCATTAATAAGGAAAGTCTGTTTATTAATTCAAATGGAAAGCTAAATGTAAGGGTTAATTCCAAATTCCCATTGTATGATGAGAATTCAGTGGTGCAAGGGTTGGTTGGAATTGGTGTTGATATCACGGAACAAAAGGTAATTGAAGAGGCGCTAAAATCGAGTGAAGCGCTCTACCGTAACCTGGTCGAAAGAATGCCGGATGGTGTTTATAAGAGTACACCAAATGGGAAATTTGTTTCGGTAAATCCTGCGATGGTTGACATGTTAGGCTACGATAGCAAGGAAGAGCTGATGGCCATCAATATAAAAAATGACTTATACTTTGCCCCCGAAGAAAGGGACAGCCTGATCTTGAATGAGCAAAATGATGTGATAGAGGTTTTTAAATTGAAGAAAAAAGATGGCTCTGAAATTTGGGTCGAAGATCACGGTTGGTACAATAACGATGAAGAAGGAAATACGCAATTTCACGAAGGAATTCTCAGAGATGTGACTGATCGAAAGAAGGTCGAAGACAAATTAAGAAGTCTTTCGCGTGCGGTCGAGCAAAATCCGGCTTCTATCGTGATTACTAATACATTGGGTCAGATTAAATATGTAAATCCAAATTTCACGGAATTGACAGGATATACGCTCGGTGAAGTTTATGACAAAACTCCCAGAATTTTTAAATCAGGGTTGACTTCGTCAGATGAGTATGAACATTTATGGAAAACGATTATTTCTGGTAACGAATGGCGGGGTGAGTTTAAAAATATAAAGAAAAGTGGAGAAGAATATTTTGAGAAGGCGACTATTTCTCCAATTAAAGATGAGAATGGAAACACCACACATTTTTTGGCTGTAAAAGAGGATGTTACAGATAGCAAAAGGGCAAAGGAAGCATTGCTAAAGTCGGAGGAAAGAATCCGTATGCATATTCAAAATACACCTATTGCCACTGTCGAATATGATAAAGATTTTCGTTTTACTGGTTGGAATCCGGCAGCGGAGCATATCTTTGGCTATACTGCAGCTGAAGCATTGGGGCGGCTTACGAGTCTGATCATTCCTGGGAATAATGAAAAGGAAGTTAATCTTGCTATGCAAAAGGTTATCGATCAAGCTATACCTTCACAAAATATAAATGAAAATATTACAAAGAGCGGCGAGATTATTACATGTGAGTGGTATAACAGCCCGTTAGTGGCGGCCGATGGAGCGGTCTCCGGTCTTGCTTCGTTTGCAATTGACATAACAGAAAAGAAAAGAATGCTTAATGAAATGATTGCAGCCAAAGAAAAGGCAGAGGAGAGTGATCGTTTGAAAACGGCATTTTTGGCAACCATGAATCACGAGTTACGCACACCGCTCAATCATATTCTGGGCTTTAGTGAATTGATTTTGTCAGGTGTTGCGCCTGAAGATAACCCCAGTTTTGCCTTAAGTATTCAAGCCAGCGGACAAAGCCTGCTTGCAATTATTGAGGATGTTTTCGATTTGGCGCTGGTTGAACAGGCTAATATCAAGCTTCGCAATCAAACCTTTAGTTTGATGGATCATTTCATGGAGAATAAAGCCTCTTTTGACAACATACTAAGAACTTCAGCCAAACATGAACAAATTCAACTGGTTTTTAAACCCGATACCAGATGGTTGTCGAGTTATGTAACTGCAGATCGGTCTAAAATCAATCAGGTATTAACGAACCTGTTTAAAAATGCAATTAAATTTACACAAAAAGGGACGATTGAATTTGGATATAAGATAGATGATAAATCAAATCTGACATTTTATGTGAAAGATACAGGAATAGGTATTCCAAAAGAGAAGCACAGCATTATCTTCGACTTTTTCCGTCAGGGTGATGATTCAACGACAAGGGCTTATGGCGGAATAGGAATTGGTTTGGCAATTTCACAAAAGATTACTAAGATTCTGAAAGGTGAATTAATGGTAGTCTCAGAACCTGGTATCGGAAGTACATTTTCACTAACTATCCCTGTTGAACTTTCTGAAAAGCAAGTTTGAGACAGTGGTGATCGCTATTCAATCTATTGCAGGATTTAAACTGAATATAATTGCAATTTACCTGGCGTTCATAACTGTCTGCAGGTGAATGGAAAAGTTGAAAGGTTGTTCGAGTATTTAACTCTTTAGCAGACAAATAAAAGTCAAAAGGAATTATTATCTTTGATTAAATATCACGGAGCCATGAAAAATAAGAATTCCCCCGGAGCTGCCTCCCTTCGACAAATAGCAGAAGAACGACTGCAAAAAAAACATTCTGAAAATAAGATTTCTCCTACTGCACCTAACAAAAATACTTCCGGGGAAAGTGATTACTTGCGGCTTATGCACGAACTTGAGGTGCATCAGATTGAGCTGGAAATGCAAAATGAAGAACTTCGGTTGGCCGTTCACAAGGCGACCAGCGCGATTACTAAATTCACCGAACTTTACGATTTTGCCCCTGCAGGTTATTTTACGCTAAATCACAGCGGGGTAATAGGCGAGCTTAATTTCAGTGGTGCCCGGATGCTTGGTGATGATCGCTCCATGCTGATAGGTAAAGATTTCAGGCAGTTTATTACTAGTGATACTCAGCCAGTTTTTACAGCATTCTTCCGGAAGGTATTTGAAACTAATTTCAAACAGATCTGCGAAGTGAGGTTAACAATAGGAGATAATCCACCAACCTATATTCATCTCGAGGGAATAGCCTCAAACGAGGAACAGATATGTTTAATAAGCGCAATTGATATCACGGATAGCAAGCGGATAGAAAATCACATTCATAAGTTGAGTGTGGTGCAAGCCGCTTTAAATGATCCGGGGACATTGAGTAAGAAACTCAAGATAATTACTGATGGTGTAGTGGATATGTTCGACGCCGATTTTGCCCGCCTGTGGGTTATTCTCCCTGGCGACCAATGTAAATCGGATTGTATGCACGCCTATATACAGGATGGCGGTCTAGCATGTCATAATCACGATCGATGCCTCCATTTATTGGCCAGTTCAGGACGTTACACCCATCTTGACGGCGAGGCCCACAGTCGGGTGCCTATGGGCTGCTACAAAATAGGACTTATGGCTTCGGGCGGTGAGTCAATGTTCCTGACCAATGATGTCACGAACGATCCGCAGATTCACGATCATGAATGGGCGAAATCGCTTGGCTTGGTTTCGTTCGCCGGTTTTCAATTACGTCCTTCACGTGGTGAAACAATCGGTGTTTTGGCACTCTTTTCGAAACACATCATCACATCCGAGGAGGAAGCACTACTCAGGAACTTTAGTAACCTGATCGTTTCTGCAATTCAAACAATGCAGGCGGAAGATGTGTTACGTGAAAGCGAGTTCTTTTTTAAAGAATCGCAACGTGCTGCATTCATTGGCTCTTATAAGTTGGATTTAATTACCGGTTTATGGGAATCATCCGAAGTTTTGGACCAGATCTTTGGCATTGACGAGAGTTACAAGAGAAGTGTTCAAGGATGGCTTGAGGTCACGCATCCGGATGACAAACAGATGATGGATAACTATTTCAGTGAAGAGGTATTATCCAAAAGAAAACCATTTAATAAAGAATACAGAATTATTCGCAAGCCCGAAGGCGAAACCAGGTGGGTTCTAGGTTTGGGCAAACTGGATTTCGATGCTGAAGGCAGGGTCATTTCAATGCTTGGAACCATACAGGATATCACTGAGCGTAAACAAGCAGAAGAGGCGTTGCGGCGAAGTGAAGCCCATTTACGTGAGCTAAATGTCACCAAAGACAAGTTTTTCTCAATCATAGCCCACGATTTGCGGAATCCGTTCAATGCAATTTTAGGTTTCAGTAATCTTTTAGTTGAACAGGTTCATGAAAAAGACTATGAAGGGATTGCGGAATACGCCGGGATCATCAAAAATTCCTCTCAACGGGCTTTGGATCTGCTAATGAATTTAATGGATTGGTCACGTACTCAAACCGACAAAATCAAGTTTTACCCCAAATTATTTAAAATTGCGGCATTGATCACTGACGCAGTGGAGTTATTGAAAGGTTCAGCCAGACAAAAATCAATTGCTATTTCCATCGAAGCTTCGTCTACTATCCAGGTTGTAGCTGATAAGGCGATGATTAGTACCATATTGCGGAATCTGATCTCAAATGCCATAAAATTCACCAATCCGGGTGGAACAATTGTTATTTCGACAGAACAAAAACAGAACCTTCTGATCATTAGTGTAGCTGATAACGGAGTTGGGATAAGAAAAGAAGCTCTTGAAAAGTTATTCCGGATTGAAGAAAGTTATTCTACGGCCGGTACCCAAAATGAAGAGGGTACTGGGTTAGGACTATTGCTATGTAAAGAATATGTTGAAAAACATGGCGGTAAAATCCGGGCCGAAAGCGAATTGAACAAAGGGAGTAAGTTTTCATTTACACTTCCCCAATTTGTTCAATCTGATGATTTCAAAATTGAATAATTATCACTTAAACAGACTGATTTCAAGATAACTGAAATTAAGATTCTTCATCGGAGAATAGAAATGGAAGCTATGAGAAAGGATAAAAAATATTCACACGGAATTGATTCCCTTCGACTAAAAGCCGAAGAATACCTGCAAAAGAAATTTTCTGACCAAGCGACCACCCGTACTGATTCTGGTCAATTGGAAGCAGATGCACTAAAACTGTTGCACGAATTAGAAGTGCATCAGATTGAGCTGGAAATGCAGAACGAGGAACTGAGGTTGGCTGTGAATATAGCAGCAAACGCTACAACGAGGTCAATTAATTATAATTTGAGTTTTTCAGCAGACTTTGATTCCAAATCAACCGATGACAGGTTCCACAGGAATCAAGGATTAGAATTTAATAGGATTAATCTAAATTCATAAGGATGAAGAAGATACTTGCGATTGACGACAATAACGATAACCTGTTGGCTATAAGTGCATTATTGGCTGAATCGTTGCCTGACGCGCATTTAATCAGCGCGGAATCGGGGAAAGAAGGGATAGAACTGTGCCTTTTGCAAAAACCAGATGTCATTCTGCTCGGCATGGTGATGCCTGATATGCATGGACACGAGGTTTGTAAAATCCTTAAATCAAACGAGAGAACCAAAAATATTCCGATCGTAATCCTTACTGCTGCGCAAACCGATCAGGAGAGCAGGATAAAAGCATTGAATTCCGGTGCTGACGCATTTCTGATGAAACCTTTGGATGATTTGGAACTGAAATTACTAATGCAGGCAATGCTCCGGATCAAGGAATCGGAAGATCGCAAAATTGGAGAAAATGAACGACTTACGATGCTTGTCGCTAAACGTACGCAGGAACTCAAACAGATTCATAATGAAACGCTTAACCTGTTGGATGAGCTGAAAGCTGAAATCGAGATCCGTAAAAAAACCGAGATGGCATTACGGGAGAGCGAAACCCATTTTCGTACACTCGCCAACTCCGGACAGGCCCTCATATGGACAGCCGGACTTGATAAGAAATGTAATTATTTCAACGAATCATGGCTTAATTTCACGGGCAGAACCCTTGAACAGGAATTGGGCGATGGATGGGTAGAAGGGGTGCATCCCGACGATTTGCAACGATGTATTGCTGTTTATGTAACAGCCTTCGACCGCCGTGAAAAATTTACGATGGAATACCGCGTTCGTCATGCAAGTGGCGATTACCGCTGGATTCAGGATGATGGTATGCCTCGGTACAACAGTGATAATGAATTTATTGGATTTATCGGGCATTGCCTGGATATCACTGGACGCAAGGAGGCTGAACAAACATTAAAACAGGGTGAAGCTAAATTTCGGGGGCTCTTTACGCAAATGACAGAAGGGTTTGCATTTCACGAAGTTATTTACGACTCGAACCATAAAGCTGTTGATTATAAGATTATTGATATTAATCCTGCCTATGAGAAACAGGTTGGTATTGTTGCTGAAAAAGCAGTAGGCATGTTAGCGACACAACTTTATGATGTTTCACCGGCTCCCTATTTGGATATCTATACACAGGTTGCAGAAACGGGAGAACATCAATTTTTTCAGACCTTTTTCCCGCCGCTCGGAAAGTATTTCGAAATTTCAGTATTCTCCCCTAACAGGGGTTATTTTGCAACAATATTTACTGATGTTACCGATCGCAAGAAAGCTGAGGAGCACCTGCGCGAAAGTGAGCAACGGTTTAAAAACCTTGTGCGGGATATGCAGGTTGGCGTAATTGTGCAAGGTCCGCATGCTGAAATAGTAATGAGCAATCCGCTGGCTTTGGAGATGCTGGGTCTCAGTGAAGATCAATTGTTGGGAAAAACATCATTCGATCCCGATTGGAATGTTATTCACGAAGATGGCTCGCCCTTTCCCGGTTCCATGCATCCGGTTCCGCGGGCCATTGCAAGCTGCGAGTCAGTCCGAAATGTTGTTATGGGTGTTTATCGGCCTACTTATCGTGATCGGATCTGGTTACTCGTTGATGCAGTGCCGCAGCTTAATTCGGATGGAACAATAAACCAGGTTGTTTGCACATTTATTGATATCAGCGAGCGGAAAAAGGCAGAAGCGCAATTGAAGGAAAGTGAAGTGATATTCAGTCAGTTGATGGAGCACAGCCCAATCTATATCTTTTTTAAAGATGAAAATATCCGATCGTTTCGCCTGAGCCAAAATTTTGAAGAAATGTTGGGCAAATCCATGGATGAATTGCTTGGTAAAACAATGAATGATCTGTTTCCGTCCGAATTGGCAAAAAACATGGTGGAAGACGACCTGCAAATTTTGCAAAATGGGAAAATGATTAATATTGAAGAGGAGTTTAACGGCCGGTCTTATTCAACCGTGAAATTTCCGGTTCAAATCAAGGAAGGGTCATCGTTTCTTGCAGGTTTTACGATCGATATTACCGAGCGCAAACTCGCCGAAAAAGCTTTACGCGAAAGTGAAGCCCGCTTGCGTGAACTCAATGCTACAAAAGACAAATTTTTCTCGATCATTTCGCACGACCTGAAAAGTCCTTTCAGCGCAATATTAGGTTTCAGTAACATTCTCATGGATCAGATTAAGGATAAGGATTATGAAGCAATTGAGGAATATGCTGAGATTATCCACAATTCATCAAAAAGGGCGATGGGTTTGTTGATGAATTTATTGGTTTGGTCACGTTCTCAGACTGGCAGAATGGAGTTTAATCCCGAATATATCGAAATGGTCACGTTGATCAATGAAGTAACTGAATTGCTAAACGACGCGGCACAGCAAAAATCAATCACCATTACTAAAAAATTACCCCATTCCGCAATTACATTTGCAGATAAGGACATGAGCAGTACTGTATTAAGAAACCTGATTTCGAACGCAATCAAATTCACGAACAGGGAGGGCCAACTGGTTATTTCGGCAAGGCAAAAGCCAAACGAATTGATCATCGCTGTAGCTGATAATGGTATTGGAATCAATAAGGAAATGATTGAAAAATTATTCCGGATTGATGAAAATCACTCTACAAAAGGAACCCAAAATGAGGTGGGTACAGGCTTGGGACTGATTTTGTGTCAGGAATTTGTCAAAAAACACAATGGTAAAATTTGGGTCGAAAGCGAACCTTTAAAGGGGAGTACATTTTATTTTACAATTCCAAAGATCTGATAATTTGATGATCTCAATAGGGGTTGGGTGCTAACGGATATATAACCGGATGGCCTAAGGATGATGTGATTGGTATTTATTGATGCCAATACCGAAACCGGTAGCTACCTCAGATCATAACCAAACGGATAAATGGCGAGTCGCATAAGTTTAAAATGCTGCAAACCAAACGGTATGCCAATAATGGTGACGCAAAGTAAGATTCCAAAAACAAGCTCGACGAGGGCAATCCAGATTCCGGCAAAAATCATCCATATGAGGTTAAGAACAAACGAAATAACGGGGATTGATCCGCCCGTTGATACAATTTCGCGACCGAATGGTGCCAGGTGTGCAAGCCCAATCTTCATAACCTGCAATCCCCATGGAATTCCAAGGATTGTGAGGCATAACAGAAACCCGCCCCACAGGTATCCAATACAGGTAAAAAAACCTCCGCAAATCAGCCAGATTACATTTCCTATTAGTTTCATAGTTCCGGATTTTTAGGTACTGACATTATATACGCAAGTTAATTTATTTTGTTATAAAATAAAATAAAGAAAAACCGGAGTTAAATGATGTTATCTCTGGCATCTGCACCATCTCAAGTGTTCTGCAACAAACCCGGCGGGTTTGTATATTTATAGAAATGTGTATACGAAGAAAACATGCGACCCCGGCGGGGTCGCATGTTTTAATATGGCTTTGATATTTCGATAAACATATAATGTCTTTTCAGCAGCCCCTGATTATTATTCAAACCATTCAAACAAATATTCATCCTTAAATTCAATTTGAAAAGCTTTTAAGAATGATAGGTATTCCTCTTTAAAAGTCTTTTTAGTGTGGTGCTCCTTTTGTCTTTCAATATATTTTATTACATCTGTTAACTGCGATTGACCATATGAAAAGGCACCAAAGCCTTCCTGCCATTTGAAATTGAATTTTGCGAATTCTTTTTCTTTGATAAACGCATTTGATGCTTTTTTAATTTCACGCACTAACTCTGATAAACAACAAGTTGGTTTCATCCCGATTAAGAAATGTATATGGTTATAAGCACCATTGATAGAAAGCATTTTTTGACCTTTGTTTTGGATTATACCGGTTATGTATTTGTAAAGGTCTTCTTCCCAAGGTGGTTGAATGAGTGCATTACGGTTTTGGACGGCAAAAACTACTTGAATATAAATTTGCGAATAGGTATCGGCCATTGTTTTTATTTGTAAGCATTATTAAACCCGAAGGTTTCTATTTTGTAGGTTGATCAAAGATCGCTAAATTTTTCTGAAATATTTTCAAACCTGTAAGGTTTGCAGATTTATAGAAATGCACATTAAGAAGATTAACCTTTCGACCCCGGAAGGGGTCGCACCCTCTCCATGTTATGCGCATATCTATAAATATTCAAACCCTCCGGGTTTGTGGAAGAATAATCGATTGAATAGAGATGCCGGAGGCATCGCATGTTTATAGAAATAGAAATGCAATAATGAAACATTCGACCCCGTTGGGGTCGCACCCTCTCCACGTTATGCGCATATCTATAAATATTCAAACCCTCTGGGTTTGTGGAAGAGCAATAGATAGAAAAGGGATGCCCGAGGCATCGCGTGTTTATAGAAATGAAATGCGATAATAAACCTTTCGACCCCGTTGGGGTCGCACCCTCTCCACGTCATGTGAATATCTATAAATATTTCAAACCCTCTGGGTTTGTGGAAGAGCAATAGATAGAGAAGGGATGCCGGAGGCATCGCATGTTTATAGAAATAAAATGCAATAATGAAACATTCGACCCCGTTGGGGTCGCACCCTCCCGGACGAATAGCCTATTGATGCTACACCACGATGAATATTATTATTTTATTCAAAATAAAATGATCCGATGCATGAATGTCATCGGATCATATTTATAATGAATATCAAGATACTGCTTAACTCTTAACCAGCTTTACATTCAAAATCGTCATCTCACCATCACTAACACTGATGCTAACGGTCTGATCGGCATATCCGGCTTTTCGAAAGGTAACAAGATAAGTACCGGGAGCCAGCGACTTAATGTTTGCACCCCCTTTGTCGGCCATCTTTTTTTCAATCACGTTCTTCTTTTCAACGACACTCTTCGAATCGCTTTCCGGTGCAATCGAAGCTATAGCCCCTTTTACGGGTTCGCCCGTCTCAGCATCTGTAACTTGCATTTTTAACGATAGTTTGCCAGCGCGTATTAAAATAAGCTTGCGGGCAGCATGATACCCGGCATAGAAATTGGGCTGGGTCAGACGAATAATCTCAACCGATGCATCCATATTGGCAAGAGCAATATCACCTTTTTTATATAATTCAACGAGTTGTTTGGTCGCCTGGGCTTTGGTTATTTTTCCCAGTCGCGGATTAGGCATAAAAGCTTTGAATTCATTTATAGCATTCAGCAATGCAGTTTGAGTTTCATCAGTAATGGCATAATCTCTAAGTAATACAACATTCGATTGTGCGCGATTGTAAATAATCTGGGAGTAATCAATCAATTCACTATCAGCATAACGTTTAAAATCCGATTCTTTGATGCTTACCTCGCCAAGCAGTGTGGAATTATTACTGAAACGGGCATAAGTGGCTACTTTGCGCGCTGCGTCGGCTGCAAGAACAATTAAACCAGCCCTTAACTTGTTTTTACCTTCAGTAATTCCTTTTCTGTCCAATTTTTGCTCCTCACTAATCAGATGAATTTGCGCTTGAATACTTCGGAGCTCGGCAAGGTTGACCGAAAAATTTACCAGACCATCAGTGATAGATTCATTCGCATCACTAAATGCGATGGTCGTACCATACATGTTACTTCTGCATACCTGATCATTTGTCATTTTAGATAAATTTAGTGGGTTAATATATATGAGAATATACACCCTAAAATTCCTACAAATTAAAATAATAAACAAATATTTTACAATTTATTTTAGCATTATCAATTTTTTTGTTTAGATGATCCACTTATTGACAGCTGTTCATAAAATCCGTGCGAAGATTGTTATGTATTTGGTTAAGATTGCCTCATTGCCCCCCGAGATATGTTTGTGGACTCCCGAGATGCATTTGCGAACCCCCGAGATATGTTTGCGGACTCCCGAGAAGTATTTGCGAACCCACGAGATGAGTTTGCGGACTCCCGAGATGTGTTTGCACACCTCCAAGATTTGCTTGCGAAACACTGAGATGTGTTCGGGTACCTCCAGGATTAATCTCATTGCCAGCCAGAATTTTTCGGAGCGCTTTATCATTAACGCAGAAAAACCGGAGCTGTACAAAACAAACTCCGGTTTTCTTATGGAAGTAAAAGGTCTAAGATCCGTATTGGAGGGTTGACCTGTTAATTCGTTTTCTT
>JANYLE010000514.1 GCA_025363795.1 Mariniphaga sp.
CCAAGGAATTTAATAGTTCCTTCATCAGGGGCTGTAATCTGAGTAATAATTCGAATCAGAGTTGTTTTGCCAGCGCCATTCGGTCCCAGCAGACCATAAATACTGCCTTCTCCAACTGTGAGGCTTACTTTATCAAGAGCAAGGTGGTTTGCATAACGCTTAACCACCTCGTGAGCACTAAAAATTTCCATGAAGTAGGGATTGATGAAAAATAAGATCGAAGATACGAAATCTCGAAGCATTATTCAAAATAGCCCTTCATCCGTTCGAAAAAATTTTTTTCAGAAGCATCCGGAGCAGGCTTGAAGCTTTCTGATTCCATGAGTTTCTCTAAAATCTTTTTCTCTTCTTTTGAAAGGGTTTTTGGAGTCCATACATTTACCCGAACGAGAAGATCACCACGCCCATATCCATTTAGTTCCGGAATTCCTTTTCCGCGAATCCGTAAGATTTTTCCCGACTGGGTTCCAGGATCCACTTTTATTTTGACATTGGCTTCAACAGTTGGTATTTCAGCCGGACCGCCCAATGCAGCTTCAGGGAAACTTATAAAAAGATTATAATAGAGATCGTTCCCGTCACGAACCAGGTCGGGATGGGCTTCTTCATTAATAAGTACAAGCAAATCGCCATTAACGCCACCACGACGTGGTGCATTGCCTTTGCCTGCAACCGTCATTTGCATGCCTTCACCTACCCCGGCAGGGATATTTATGGAAATCACTTCTTCTCCCTTCACAATTCCTTCTCCGTAACAGGTGGTACACTTATTTTTGATGATTTTGCCATCGCCGCCGCAATTGGTGCAGGTAGTAGTAGTCTGCATCCTGCCGAGAAAAGTGTTCGTCACCTGTGTAACCTGTCCGGTACCATAGCATACCGGGCAATCGGCAGTAGCAGCACCAGCAGCAGAGCCCTTGCCATTGCAAGTGTCGCAGAGGATATATTTAGTTACTTTTATCTTTTTTTCAACTCCGGCAACAATTTCCTTAAGATTCAATTTAACTTTCACCCGCAGGTTACTTCCCTTATTTACCTGTTGCCCACGACGTTGACCACCAAATCCACCAAACCCGCCAAAATGTCCGCCAAAGATATCACCGAAATGTTCGAAGATATCATCCATAGTCATTCCAGCCCCCCCTGGAAATCCGCCACTATTTGAAGCTCCGCCAACTCCGGCATGACCATATTGATCATAGCGGGCTTTTTTGTTCTCATCGCTTAAGATTTCATAGGCTTCAGCAGCTTCTTTAAATTTTTCTTCAGCTTCCTTTACACCTGGGTTCTTGTCAGGATGATATTTAATAGCCTGTTTCCTGTACGCCTTTTTGATCTCTTCTTTTGAGGCATTCCGGTCTATTTCTAAAATTTCATAAAAATCACGTTTGGACATAAGACTCCCTATTTCTGATTAGCTTGTTTCCCCAGAAGTCCCGGGCTCTGTGTATTCCCCAACCACTACTTTTGAATGGCGGATAATTTTATCATTCAGGTAATAACCTTTTTCTACAACATCCATTACTGTTCCTTGCTGATCTTTAGAAATGACAGGTATCTTGGTAATAGCATCATGAAGATCCGGATCAAAGGGCATATTCAGGGTTTCAATTTCTTTAATTCCTCTCTGGGAAAGAAATTCTTTAAATTTCCCATGAATTAAAACCACGCCTTCCTTGATGGCTTCGGGGTCGCTGGTACTTTTAATCGCAGAAAGTGCTCTTTCAAAATTATCAAGAACGGGAAGTATGTTAAAGAGAATATCTTCACCGGCAGATTTAATCAAATCGGCTTTTTCGCGAATAGTTCTTTTACGGTAATTGTCAAATTCAGCAGATAACCTGAGGTACTTGTCATTCATTTCAGCAAGCTTAGCTTCTACTGCTTTTATTGAAGAGTCCTCTGATGAGGTTATTGATTCATCAATATTTGTAGAAGATTCAAGTTGTTCATCCTGAACTCCTGAAATGGGTTCCCCCTCATTTTTGATTTGGTTTAATTCTTCGGATTGATTTTTTTCCTTCTCCACTGTTTCTTTCCTGTTACGTTTGGTCATTTCAAAACTTCTATTAAGAAGTTGCAAAGAAACAAATTTTTTGCCAG
>JANYLE010000054.1 GCA_025363795.1 Mariniphaga sp.
TGGATTTGCCACAGCATCAAGCATCAGCGACTGGTATGTTTCGCTGAATAAACCATCTTTCAATCCTCCAAATTATCTTTTCGCACCGGTTTGGACGTACCTTTATCTTTTAATGGGCATATCATTATTCCTGATCTGGAAATCTCCATTCGGGCAAGACAGAGCTAATGCATTGATTGTATTTTCCATACAAATACTCCTCAATTTTATCTGGAGTTTTCTATTTTTCAAATTCAGGATGCCTGGACTGGCCTTAAGTGAAATCGTATTGCTCTGGATCAGCATCCTGGCGATGATTATCGTTTTCAGCCGGATCAGCAAACCTGCAGCCTACCTGCAAATCCCCTATTTGTTTTGGGTCTCTTTTGCTGCAATCCTCAACGCCGCAATCTGGCGGCTAAACTGAAATGGCCTGGTCCTCAATAAAATCAACATTCATTTATAAATTAATCATGCCTGTTTATACTTTAAATCAAACGCTCACAATCCCTTCCACGATCGACAAAGTCTGGGATTTCATCTCCGCTCCCGGGAATCTAAAAAAAATCACCCCCGAATATATGGGGTTTGATATCACAACCAAAAACCTGCCGGAAAAGATGTATCCCGGAATGATTATCAGCTACAAAGTCAGTCCATTTTTGGGAATTAAGATGACGTGGGTCACAGAAATCACCCAGGTTCGAGAACTAAAGTACTTTGTTGACGAACAACGTGTCGGACCTTATAGAATGTGGCATCATCAACATTTTATCGAACCCGTTGAAGGTGGTGTACTGATGACAGACATCGTTGATTATCAACCACCGTTGGGATTTCTTGGTGCGATTGCCAATCAACTGATTATAAAATCCCAACTTAATGAGATTTTTTCATTCAGGACAAAGCAACTGGAAGCCTATTTCGGCCGCTATTAGTGGATTCCGTTTGTTTTGCAAATATTTCTGCGATTAGAATAAAAATTTACCGGCTTACTATGAGATCGTTATCTTTACCTGTCCAAAAATAGAATCGGTAATAAGAACTAAAATTCTCATAATGAAATATTTGTACATTCTTCTGTTACTTCTCGTTTCAAATACGCTCATCATGGTCAAAAGTGCCAATGGGCAAACGACTGAAAATATATCAGCATCTGATTATCAGTATGAAAAACCGGCTAATGGTGTTCTTCGGATACTCACCTACAATGTCCGAAACGGAAAGGGAATGGATGAGAAAACTGATTATAAACGGGTTGCCTCAGTTATAGAAGCGATTCACCCTGAAGTTGTGGCCTTACAGGAATTGGATAGTGTTACCACAAGGAGCAACGGTGTAGATGTATTGAAAACGTTGGCAGAAAAATGCGGGATGAAGTCTGTTTATGGTGGCTCAATTCCTTATCGTGGTGGAAAATACGGGATTGGCATCCTATCGCGGGAAAAGCCATTAACCACCTCCTTTATCCCATTGCCAGGAAGAGAGGAAAAAAGAGGTTTGCTGATGGCAGAATTCAAAGAATACATCATTTTTTGTACTCATTTTTCGCTGACAGAAGCCGACAGAATTGCATCGGTGCAATTGATTAACCAGAAAGCAAAGGAACTTCAAAAAAAGGTCTTCCTGGCTGGCGATCTGAACACTTCTCCAAAATCGGAAGCAATTAGTTTATTGTCAGAATATTGGATTAATCTCAGTGGAATACAACCTACCTTCCCGTCATCCGGGCCAACAGAATGCATCGACTATATTTGGGGAGTTAATTGCTGCAACTACACCTACAACATTATCAAACAGGAAGTTGCGTCAGAAAAATCTGCATCCGATCATCGTCCTGTTTTCATCGATGTCAGTATCAGGTAACCGATTCAACACCTCAACAGGTGATCGGTCATTTAACAGTCCGCAAAAAAATTGATAATGCATATCCATTTCATGTAATATTTTAACCAATTTCGTGACATATTAATTAAATATAATTCCGAATGTTTTTAGAGCGGGTATTCGAAGGTAAAAATGATGTAGGAAGATGGATTGCAATGATTGTGATCCTTGTTCTTGTCACACAACTTATTGGGGGCATTCCGCTTGGTGTCATGATTTTCTTAAAGATGTCAGACAATCCTGATCTTCAGCCAAACCCTGAAAATCTATACGACCTTTCAGCCTATGATATCTCACCGATAACAGGATTTGCGTTGATGATTATTCCTTTCGTATTAGGACTCTTCACGTTGCTTTTGCTCATGAAACCTATTCATGAAAGGCCAATGTTATCTGTTATTACAGGACATCCATCATTCAGGTGGAAAAGGTTCTTTTGGGGAGCAGGTGCTTGGGTTCTGCTACTGACTGCCTATGCCATCTTTGCAACATTAACAGGAATCCAGAAGATTGAACTTCATTTTAATCCCGCCACATTATTGACGCTGATCGCATTATCGGTCCTGCTTTTGCCCTTTCAGACAGGTTTCGAGGAAATTCTTTTCAGGGGTTATCTGATGCAAGGTTTTGCCAAAATATTCAAATACAGATGGATACCTTTATTAATTACTTCTCTCCTATTTGGCGGACTTCATTTCTTTAATCCGGAGGTTAAAGAGGTCGGTGCTTTAATTGCAATGCCACAATATATCTGGTTCGGGTTTTTCTTTGGTATTTGTGCCCTCATGGATGACGGCCTTGAACTGGCCTGGGGAACTCATGCGATCAACAATATTTTTTTGTCCGTGTTTTTCACCCAGGATTCAAGCGCATTGCAAACACCTGCACTCTATCGGATTACAGAATTTAACCCGTTGTTCGATCTTATTGCCTTGTTCGCAATTTCATTAATATTTATATTTGTTGCGCGCCAAAAGTTTAAATGGCCCGAATGGAATTACTTGTTGGCAAAAATCGTTCAACCTGATCCAAATGAAGAAGATTTGTCGGAATTATTGATTGATGAGTACGATGAATATGACGAAAATTAAACATTTAACCTTTATCAACTTATGGAATTATTTTCTGCAAAAGAAGTCTCAAAATCATATGCCAATCATCAGGCATTAACCAAAGTTTCGATCTCAGTCGACGAGGGAACAATTTTCGGATTGCTTGGACCTAACGGAGCTGGTAAAACAACTTTGATCCGGATTATCAACCAGATCACTGCACCTGATAGCGGTTCGGTATGGCTGAATGGGCAACCACTAAAAGCTGACGATGTGTATAAGATCGGTTATCTTCCCGAAGAACGTGGCTTGTACAAAAAGATGAAGGTTGGCGAGCAGGCGCTTTATTTAGGACAATTGAAAGGACTTTCACGGCGCGACGCGATGAAAGAACTCAAAATCTGGTTCGAGAAGTTTGAAATTACTGCATGGTGGGATAAAAAAGTGATGGAACTTTCAAAAGGAATGCAGCAAAAAGTGCAGTTTATCTGTACTGTGCTTCACAAACCCAGGCTTTTAATCTTTGATGAACCATTCAGCGGATTCGACCCGATCAATGCAGATATCATTACACGTGAAATCCTTCAGATGAAAAAAGAGGGATCTACGATCATTTTCTCGACGCACAATATGGAGTCGGTTGAACAGCTATGTGATAATATCGCGCTGATTGATAAATCAAAGAAGATTCTTGACGGTCCTACCCAGCAGATCAGGGAGCACTACAAATCAAATATCTATGATATTACCTATCATGGAGACTTCGACATACAAAGCCATGATCTGGCACGTAAGTATAATATCATCAGTAACGAGCTAAACGGAAAAATGAATAAGCTAAGCATACAATACCTGGCCGGAAGCAATTCAAGAGAGCTGATCAAGGACCTGGTAGAACATGTCGATATTATTTCGTTCAACGAAGTAATCCCCAGCATGAACGAAGTATTCATTAAAGTTGTCAAACAAAACGCCTAAAAACAAAGCCATGCATAAAATAGCACTGATCTTTCGCAGAGAATATACTACCCGCGTTCAGAAAAAATCATTTATTATCCTGACACTGCTCATGCCAATTCTAATGTCTGCGATGTTTATCCTTCCGGCCTATTTTGCAACGATGGACGATGAACAGTCTCGCACAATCGCGGTATATGATGGATCTGCCATATTTCTCGGAAGACTTGAAAATTCAGATTTCACAAAATTCAAGTTCATTCCCGAGGAGGAATATTTAAAACTTAAAGACAATATAAAAAATTCAAGCTATTATGCGCTTTTGGTAGTAGCACCCAATTTTCTAACCACGAATACGGTACAAGTAATCTCGGTAAGCAATATTCCTTTTGACCTGAAATCTCAGATCAAAGATAAAATTCAGAATGTCATTGAAAAAGACAAAATGGCTGAGGTTGTTCGGCAGACTGCCATTCCAGATCTGGAACAACGAATTGAAGCGACGCGTACGCACATTAATATTGACACCATCAAATTAGGAGAAGGCGGGGAAGCCAAAAAAAGCTCGACCGAAATTGGTATGGTTCTCGGCTACATTTTTGGGTTTATGATCTACATGTTCATCTTTATTTATGGCGGTATGGTTATGCAAGGGGTAATGGAAGAAAAACAAAGCCGTATAGTTGAAGTGATTATCTCAAGTGTTAAACCATTTCAACTGATGATGGGAAAAATTGTGGGAATTGCGCTTGTCGGATTAACGCAGTTCGCAATATGGGTATTTCTGGGATTTGCCATTCTTTCAGCTACGAAGAGCTTTTACCCGGCAACTTCGCAGTCACAGCAAGTACAAAACGTGATGGCCCAGAGTCAGGATGCAATGCAACAGGCTGCACCACAAATGGATAAAATGCAGGAGATCTTTTCGATGGTTGACACCATCAATTT
>JANYLE010000049.1 GCA_025363795.1 Mariniphaga sp.
GGGACGGAACGGCATGAATCAAGAAGAATTGATAATCAGTTAAGAGGAAGAGCCGGTCGGCAGGGAGATCCGGGATCTTCGCGATTTTTTGTTGCTCTTGATGATGATTTAATGCGGATTTTTGGCGGAGAGCAGGTTTCAAAAATGATGACTTTTTTTAATCTTCCCGAAGACCAGCCTCTTGAACACGGAATGGTTTCGAAAGCTATTGAACAATCACAGGTTAAAGTTGAAGGCTTCAATTTTGATGCCCGGAAGCATGTTGTTGAATATGATGATGTGGCCAATAAACAAAGAGAAATTGTTTACGGATTGCGTTTGAAAGTTTTAGAGGGTAAAGAAATGAAGCAGGAAATTATGGATAAAATTTCTCAAGAGATTTCCAGTCTTGTTTTAATGTATTCGCCTCAAGGATATAGCGAGCCGGAAGATGAAAATATTGTTAGAGGTTTTTGCGAAATTGTGCCTTTTGATGATTCCTCGCAGAAGAACTTAATACGGCAATTATCGCAAATTAAAGATTCTACTAAAATTTCCGAATTTTTATTAAAAATAATCAATGACTTGTACGAAAACAGGGAAAAACAGTTAGGACCGGAACTTTCTAAAGAAATTGAAAAATTCGCCTATTTATCTTCAATTGATCATTTGTGGATGGATCATCTTGATGCTTTAGACGATCTAAAAGACGGGATCGGACTTCGCGGTTATGGACAGCGCGATCCGTTGGTTGAATACAAAAACGAGGCTTACACGATGTTTGAACAACTAATGCTGGCGATTGACCGGGAAATTACCAGAAAAATCTTTAGGATTCAGGTAGCCCAGCGTCCGGCACCAACTATGCCGCAAAATATTCGCACCAACGTTGACGAATCAGATAAGACAGGATTGACAAGGATGAACCCTGTCAATCAACCATCGAATCAACCGTTACCAGCCGCCAAAAAATCAGAGCTAGGGCGGAATGATCCTTGCTGGTGTGGAAGCGGAAAGAAGTGGAAACGCTGTCATTACCCTCAAGAGGGATAATCAGCGTTGACATCCTGAGCGTAGCCGAAGGAGAAAAAATGTCATTACCCCAAAGAAGGGTAAAAGAATCTCCTTCTTGCCTTGATTTATTTTGTTGAGTACACTAATTTTGTGGATTCTCTAGCAAATTT
The DNA here is from genome assembly GCA_025363795.1 of Mariniphaga sp. Lineage (GTDB taxonomy): Bacteria > Bacteroidota > Bacteroidia > Bacteroidales > Prolixibacteraceae > JAAFHB01. Next base: position 1,164 of record JANYLE010000049.1, read on the forward strand.
ATTTTTTCAACGTTTACTTATTGCCAGACTTTCCCAGCCTCTAATTTTACTTGACCTAATTTTTGCCATTTTCCTTATTATTTTTTCTTTATATTATTTAAGGAATTTTCCCATTTTTAGAGTTATTTTGGGAACTTTGATTTTAATGGGATTAGGCTTAGTCTTTTTCTATTTGGGTTTTATTTTTACTGCTTTAGTTTTTGGTTTTGTTTCTCTTTTTATTCTGGCAAGTACGCCTCTAATCTTTGCCCCGGAAATAAGACATTATCTTGAAAAATTAGGACGGTTTCCTTTTCTAAAAAGATTTTACGGGAAAAAACAGACGGACGGAATTTTTGTCCGCAATTTGGTTGACGCTGTTTTTGAATTGGCCGAGAGAAAAATCGGCGCCACCATCGTGTTGCAAAGAAAAACCAGTTTAGGTGAAATTATGGAAACGGGAATCATGATTGACGGCTCCTTCGGGTCGAAAATCCTGCAAAGTATTTTTTGGAAAGACAGTCCGCTTCATGACGGAGCAGCGATTATGGTTGGGCAAAGAATTATGGCGGTTGGCTGTTTACTTCCCATTTTTCCGGATATTAAGCTCGATTTACCCTTCGGAACCCGTCATCAAAGCGGAGTTTCCGTTACCCGGGACACTGACGCAATCGCCATCATTATTTCTGAAGAAAGAGGGGAAGTAAGCCTTGCTGAAAACCGTAAATTAATAGCTAATATTGATAGGGTTAAATTAAGAGAAAAGCTGGATCATTTGCTTTAGAAATGGTATAATTAGAGGCAGTTAAATTCTGCGGACAACCGCAGATTTTTTGTTTTTTAATGAAAAATATTAGAAATGTCGCAATAATTGCTCACGTTGACCATGGTAAAACTACCTTGGTCGATTCTCTGTTGCGTCAGTCAAAAACCTTTCTTTCCAAAGAAGAAATGGGGGAAACGTGCATTATGGATAGTAACGATTTGGAAAGGGAAAGAGGTATCACCATTTTTTCCAAAAATGCTTCAGTCGTTTGGAAAGAAACAAAAATTAATATCATTGATACTCCCGGTCATGCTGATTTTGGCGGTGAGGTTGAACGGGTTTTAAGAATGGCTGACGGATGCTTGCTCTTGGTTGATGCCAAAGAAGGACCAATGCCGCAGACGCGCTTTGTTTTAAAAAAAGCTTTAGAGTTAAAATTAAAAATTATTGTCGTTATCAATAAAATCGATCGGCCCGATGCCACCATTTCGGAAGCATTGAACAAAACATTCGATTTATTTATTGATTTAGGAGCTGATGAGGAAACTTGTAATTTTCCTATTTTATATTGCTCGTCTAAATTAGGGAAAGCCGGGTTAGAACCTGATTTAGCGAAAATGATTGATATCACGCCTCTTTTTGATGCGATTATAAAATATATTCCGGTTCCATCAGGGGACAGTCAAAAACCTTTACAAATGTTGGTAACGACAATAATGGGAGATAATTATAAAGGAAGAATTGCGACCGGCAGAATATCTAACGGTATTTTAAAAGCAACCCAGTCGATAATGCATATTAAAAGAACCGGAGAAATGGCACCGGCCACTCTAACGTCATTGACGACATTTGAAGGTTTATGTAGAAAAGAAGTTGCCGAAGCCGAAGCCGGAGAAATTGTGGCTATTTCTGGCATTTCCGATATTACCATTGGAGAGACAATTGCTGATATCAATAATCCGGTCGCTTTGCCCCTTTTAACCATCGAAGAACCGACGATCATCATGAATTTTAACATTAATACTTCACCTTTGGCCGGAAAAGAAGGGATATATACTACGACTCGTCAAATCGGAGAAAGACTCAAGAGAGAACTTGAAACAGATGTAGCTCTAAAAGTCGAAGATTTGCCCGGACAAGGTTGGAGGGTTTACGGCAGAGGCGAATTGCATTTAGCGATTTTAATTGAAAGAATGCGCCGGGAAGGATACGAACTGGAAATTAGCCGTCCTCAAGTTATTAAAAAGATAATTGATGGTGTGGAAATGGTTCCGTATGAAGAAGTTTATTTGGAAATTCCG
>JANYLE010000053.1 GCA_025363795.1 Mariniphaga sp.
CTGAAATCATTCAACGGGTTCCGCAACATTACATCGCTTCGTATTTAGGCATCACTCCCATTTCGTTAAGCCGGATCAGGAACAGAAAGTAGTTTTATTTCTTAACATTTGTTATCGTCATGTTGCAATCTTTAAAGCAATTTTGCGATAAAATAATAACAAATGAGAGCAAAATTATTGATTCGTAAAAGTTCGGTGACGGCATATATACAACTTGATACCGGAAAATGCAAAGCATGTTGGAAATGCCTTAAGGGGTGTAAAAATAAAGTCATTGGCAAAGTAGCTATCCTGTGGCACAAGCATGTCAGGATCGTCAAACCGGAGGCTTGCAATGGTTGTTTTAATTGCGTTAATACCTGCCAGTATGATGCTTATACAATATCAGATGGATCAAAATAAAAAAAACAGAAAGCGCACTTTCAATAATTTTATCATCAATAATTTATTGCTCGTGGTCGGATTGGTGATGATGTTCTCCGGTTTGGTGATGCAGATTGGATTTCATATGGGCGGACATCAGGTAGATGCAATTGGAGTTCAACCTCAGTCAATACTGTATGAACAGTTAAGAGCCATAGATACTACCAAAATCGTATGTGGATTTAACTACCCTGACTGGTCAACAATTCATAAAGTGGTCATTGTCTTATTCTCCTTACTTATGATATGTCATACATACGTTCACTGGAAATGGTACAAGGGTGTTGTCACGAAGCATTTAATTGGCAGGAACAGACAGGTCATTATTTTATCGGCATTATTTCTTTCTGTGGCTGTTACCGGCATCGTTCCCTGGTTTATTGATTTATCAGGAGGTCCCGGTACTTTACGGATGCACTTTATTGAAATACATGATAAGATCACACTGATTTTAATCGTTTTCCTTTTTCTGCATATCATTAAAAGACTTAAATGGTTTAGTTTTACCTTTGAAAAGATGTCTGAATTTGATGCTAAGTAAAAAACGCAACCTGTTTTATGAAATTCGCATCTATGAAAAAGTACACTAACAAACGCTATGAAAACGAATTTAATATTGACCGTTATTACAGTAATCTTTATGGTTTCGTGCCATAAAGAAAATACCAACTTAATCAACTCAACAAGTTTAACCGGAGAGTGGAGTTGGATCAGCAGCACAGGTGGAATAGCCGGGATAAAGTATACTCCCGAAACAACGGGTGAAAAGAGAAGAATAACATTTGACACCGATTCTGTTTTCAGATTTTACAGGAACGACACGCTTAAAATAGAAAGCAAGTATCACCTTTTGAAAGTACCCACTTCTGATGGTTTGGACAGTACCAAATTGGTGAGCTACGCGTACTCGACGATCCGGCAATATTATGAAGTTCAATCCGATGGTGTCCTGGTCTTAAGTGATGAATGCATGGATTGCTTTATGAGCCAATATAAAAGAATCAGGTAAACAGAAATTCAGCTCGAACCGCCAACCACAAATCATTTTTTTATTTCCCGTTAAACATCTGGCCTCAATTTTAAGGAATGTTGCTTTATATTATTTTTTATTCTACTTTTAGGGGTGCAATAAAACGGTAATGTGTTTGCTGCAAGCTCTCCATGAAATTCCGGCAAATAGGTTTTAGTGCATTAACCTAGACGACCAGATTATTTTACTATGATTGCTTTCAGACGATTTATCGAAAGATATACTGAGGTTTCTGATGCTGATTGGCAAATTATTCAATTGGCATTTGAAAGAAAAGAGTTTGCAAAAAATGAACTAATACTGACTGAAGGAAGTATATGCAAATATTTCTATTTTTTGGAAGTTGGTTTAGTTCGGTTTTTTGTTCTAAAGGATGGGAACGATATTACCAGGTTTTTTACTGCTGCACAATATTGTTTCACCTCCAAAAACAGTTTCAGGACATGTAAACCAGCGGAGGAAAGTATCCAGGCGCTGGAGAAAACAATTGTCTGGCAAACAACATTAAGCAACGTAAACCAATTACTGGAACTCAGATCGTGGAATTCGTTCACCCGCAAATTCGTTCACGAAGTACAAAGTTATACCGAGGAATTACTATTGGAATTGATGACCGAAACAGCCGGGCAGCGCTATGAAAAGCTGTTGTATAAATACCCCGATTTAATACAAAAAATACCGTTTAAACATTTATCATCCTTTTTGGGGATTGCGCCGCAATCGTTAAGTCGAGTCAGAAAAAAAAGCAACGAATAAAGAAGAATTAACATAGGTGCAGTATTTTCAGATTTGAATTACCAAATTTTGCACCTTGAAATTTTAAAAGGAATAAAGATGACCAGTTTTAAAAGTCGGATGTTTAATTTTTTAATCAGAAATGGACATTTTTTAAGAGGTAAATTGAGAAAGGAGAAGTTTGATTTTAACACCTCGATTGTGGATTTCAGGGAACGTTGCGAGAAAGGGGCAGCTAAATATGCAAAGATTCCTATTGGTGTAACTGTCAATGCACAGACCATTGAAGGTTTGAATTCGGAATGGTTGATTCCCGAAGGAACAAACCGCGAAAAGGTGATTCTCTATGTTCATGGAGGTGGATATGTTTCGGGTTCTTGCAGCGACCACAGAGGGTTTGTATCGAAATTTGCGAAATATACGGGTGTTACAAACCTTGTCTATGAATACAGATTAGCGCCGGAAAATGCTTATCCGGCTGCCCTGGATGATTCGGTAAAAATATATCAATGGTTGCTGACATCCGGGTATAAGTCTGAAAATATTATTATTGCGGGAGAATCAGCAGGAGGGGGATTATGTCTGGCTATTCTTCTAGCCTTAAAGGAACATCAAATTGCAATGCCGGTAGCTGCAGTTGCTATTTCACCCTGGACAGACTTAACTTGTTCGGGTGATTCGTATAAAACCAAAAATAACGTGTCGCCGGCTCCTCTGGATTCATGGATTGTGTTTAGCAAATACTATGTAGGAAACAATCAGGCTGATCTGCCACTTATATCACCATTGTTTGGTGATTTAAAAGGACTTCCTCCGCTTTTGATAAATTCCGGAGTAGATGACGAATTATTTGATGATGGCGAACGATTTTATAAGAAAGCAAAGGAAGCAGGGGTAACTGTTACATTCAGAAAAGGAATTGGAATGGTTCATTGTTACCCATTATTGGCCCCGATGTTTCCGGAAGCCACAGCAGCCATGGATGAAATCGTGAGCTTTATAAGACAATATTTAAAGATGAATTGAGACGGGTTTCTAATTTTTGATTTCCCGATAAACTTTAGGACGCAATTCTGAGAAAAATTGTTTTATACTATTTTCAATCTACTTTTGGAAGAACAATGATATCATTTGGAATGCAGCAAAACAAACAAATATGCAACCACGAATTGAAACTTTGAAGGAAAAAAAGTTAGTCGGGAAGAGGATTAAAATGTCTTTCTCCGATCGTAAAACTTACGAATTGTGGAAAAGCTTTATGCTGGGGCGAAAGGAAATCAGGAATAATATTGGAGCGGATCTCTATTCAATCGAAGTTTACGAACCCCATTACTTTGACAATTTTGACCCTGATGCATTATTTGATGAACTGGCGGCAATTGAAGTCACCGACTTTGATAACGTTCCTGACAATATGGAAAAGATAACTTTGCCGGATGGTCTTTATGCCGTTTTTTTACACAGGGGTCCTGCCAATGAAGGGATAAAGACTTACCGGTATATTTTCGGGACATGGCTTCCGGACTCAGATTTCGTACTGGATCACAGGCCTCATTTTGCAGTGATGGGAGAAAGATATAAGAACGATGATCCGGATTCAGAGGAAGAGATCTGGATTCCCGTTAAATCAAAAGTCTAACTTAATTAAGGGTTGAAGAGAATAGTAACTAATACCGGCTAAAGATGAAAACCAGACTTGAACATGAACAACCTGAATCAATTGTGCAATGGGGATGGAAATACCATCATTTAGGGATCCCCACCGATCAGGTGATGCCGGGTGAAACTTACCTGCCACAGTTTGGATTATATGTCTCCGGCTTTAGCACCAGTCCGTTTGGAATTGAGTGGATGCGTTTTGAAAAAGAGAGTCCGATCAGCAGTTTAATCAAGACAATTCCTCATCTTGCATTTGAGGTGGACGATTTAGATGCTGAATTGGCAAAACGGGATTTAAATGTGATTACAGCGCCAAACTCACCGTCAGACGGAATCAGGGTAGCAATGATTGAGCATAATGGTGCTCCGGTAGAATTGATCGAATTTAGAAAGAGATAGCTAAAATGACAGTTTTAGCAATATAGACGGCCAGGTGTCAGCAAAACAAACCATAATTTGTAAAGGATAATCCCCCTTACCAAAGACTGGAAAGGGGGATTCAAAAACGAAATTTAACGATAGTAGCAGGGACTGAATTATTTTGTACGCGCGGCAGGCATATCTTTAAATAGTATGGGCCATTTTGTTTGTGCCGTTGCACTGGCCCCAACACTCACCCCTTTGTTATAACCTCTGTATTTCCCCGTGGCATCAACATCAGGTGTGAAATAATACATCGGCCAACCTTTGTAGGTCAGTTGTTTAAAACCGAATACGGTTATGCTGCCAAACAAAGTTTTATCGAGAGGTGACGGAACAACAACTGGCACATCCTTTTCGAAAATTGGCCAGGCTGAAGTATGTGCTGCATCGGCGTTAGCGGTGTATTTGTTAATATTTGCACTGTCATTGGCAAATACATAGAGGGTGCGTCCCTTTTGATCGGTAAAGTAGATTGATTTCCCGGTTCCTTCAGTATAAACATTTGTTGTAGAAACAGTATAGCTTTTACCGTTAACACCAAGCAATTGTAAATTGGCCATCATGATTGTATAATCTGGTTTCGCTAAAAACCATACTCCTCCAACATTATCTCCGGTTGTTTGCCCGGCTGTTTCGCTAACTCCTCCCGGGGCATAATAATACAACGGCCATCCTTTATAGGTTAATTGTTTGCCGTTTGCAGAAGTTATAGAATCAAAATCAGCCAGCAACAAACCAGTGGGTAGTTTTGCCTGGGTTAGCCCCGAAACACTAAAAACAGGCCAGTTAGTGATGCATCCGCCAGTACAGTTATTCGCTCCGTCAGCATCATTAGCAAAGAAATATAAAGCTTTCCCATTTTTATCGGTTAGATAGCTCCCTAAGGTTGTAGAAGTTCCCAATTTTACAACAAATGGATCAACATAGGCTATTACATCCGATTTTTTGCATTGTGTTAGTACAAACACCAAGGCAACCGCCAGGCTGCCAATCAAAAATTTGAAGTTTTTATTCATGGCGAGTTATTTTTATTTATTCTAAATAAACACAGACATGAAATAATTGTTTAGGAAAACTGATTGTACTAAAATGTTCCTGTTTAAAATCAATAAATCCAGCAAAACAAGAGCTGTTATCGAATGTATATTATTTAATATTAGTGTTTTAGAAAATTAGGTCTATCCAAAATAATTTGCACAGTCATCCATTTTTTGTGCCGGTTGTCAGAAGCTATTTCTATCGGATTTCTAAATAATTGGGTTCGTTCAGCAGAGAAATTATATCATTTCCAGTATAAATCATCAATTTTTATAAACTGGATGTCCATAACACAAACCTTCTCTGCATTAATTGATGTGATGAAAATTGCATTATGCATTCACAAATTCTCATCTTTTCCTTATCCAAAATGTAGATTTGCCTGTTATTCCCTTTTCTGATCCTCCAGCCGATACTCTTTTTTCTCCTTTTCGTCTTTCATCATATCTTCCACATTGTCGATAAGAGGTGAGTTTTTCACAGCTTCCCAGTCAAATTTGACATCCATAGGCGTGAGTGCCTTAGCAGGATCAAAAATACGAAGATCGCTGCCTTCTGCCTGGTAAGGGGTGAAATCGGGCTGGTCGGTAAACAAATCAGAAAAATCATTGGCTGCTGCATCGTATTGGTTCAGATAGGGAACACCCAAAATGTTCCAGAAGGTTTTAAAGATACTGCCAAAACTGTAATGAACTTTTGAGACGTAGTTCTTCTTTGCATACGGGGAAATCACCATCAGAATACTCCGGTGTGCATCGACATGATCAACACCGTTCTGTGCATCATCTTCGGTAATGACAATCGCCATATCTTTCCAGTAAGGGGTGTGCGAAAGGTATTCAACGATTCGACCCACTGCGAGGTCATTATCGGCCATATAGCTTTCCTTGTAAGGATATCCCGCATTCGGTCGTTCATCTGCACCATGATCGTTGGGAATAATCACCGTTATAAACGATGGCATGATCTGTTTCCCTTTAATCCACTTTTGGTCAAATTCCTGCATAAACTGATGGATGCGAAACTGGTCAGGAATGGCAGTATTGTAAGTCGGGTACATTTTGGAGGTACGTGTAAACATAGGTAGCGGAACCGGAAAATTCACGTAATGTTTTACACCTGTATATTTGTACGTTTCATCGTAATAGGCCGGTTCGAACATGATACTAAAGCCAAAGTTATAGAAATCAACCTTGTTCCGTTCAAGATGTTCCCACATCGACCCTGCTTCGTTGTAATCTTCAGGATAGATAGCCCCAGCCGATCCGTTCATCCCCAGACTACCGGGCGCTTTCGATTTTGGGTCGTACTTTCGGTTACCGCCATAGCTGGCCGGAACAGAAGTTTCCACCCATTCATTGGGATAGGTATTCACCAACCAGCGATGGCCATCGGCTGAAACATCCGAGTCGACATAGAAGTTATCGGCAATTGAGAATTGCGAAGCTAATTTCAGGTGATTGGTCATGATGTTTACATTCTCGACAGAATCCGTTTTCTTCCGGTTGGAAAAACTGACTCCTTTCCCGTAACGGGCAAGTAACGGATCACCGTCTCCCTTTTTTACCTGTCCAAAAACTTCGTCATAAGTACGGTTCTCCTTCGAAATAAATACGATGTGCTTAATAGGGGAGGCCTTTTCACCGCCATAGATTGGAATGGGATTATTCCCTCGTGCTTTTTGAATATTGCTGTAATCGTCTATCTTAAAATTATTGCTGATCACTTTCTCTGTCAGTGTAACCAACTCTTCATCTGATGGGATGGGCATCACCGAAACCGTTCCTTTCATCAAATTGCCGATATACGTCCCTTCAGGACTTACTTTGAAATCGCGTCCTCCATTTGGTCCGCTTCCAAAACCTTTGGCGTTGCTTACCACGAGCGTTTTACCGTCAGGCGTAACTTTAAGTTTAGAGGGGAACCATCCTGATGGAATATGTCCTATCACTTTAAGGGTAGGAATATCGATTACTCCGACTGCATTAACTCCCGATTCGGCGACGTATAACCGTTTCTGATCGGGTGAAACTGTCAGTCCAAAAGGAATAACCCCACGAAAATGACTGACGGCTTTATGGATTTTAAGTGGAATTTCGGCCGCAATTGTATCGTGTATAATGTCAATAACAGAGATATTATCGTTGGTTCCATTACTTACAAAAACATACTGTGCTGTAACTGCCAGTGAATTGGGACTTGCTCCCCCAACGGCCGGAATACCTTCGATGGATTCGCCAACCAGAATCCCCGTTTTTATTTTGGCTAATATCTCTGGTTTTAGCGGATTCTTTACCGAAACCGACCAGACTGAAAAAGATTCGGGAACATTTGGCTCCCCGAGACCGGGAATATCCAGCGAATCAATTCTTGTTCCTTTGATCATCTCCTTTGATCCGTATCCAAAAGGGGGGAAATCCAATGCTTTATTAATGGCTTTCTCTGCCTCAATATTTCCTAATTTGCTGTATTCAAACATTCCGACATTGGCCACATAGACTTTGTCTTCGTTAGGCGAAAGGACAATCCCGAAAGGGTAACGACCGGTTTTAGCTGTTGAAATAACTTTCTTTTGATATGTATCAACAACAATCATTCTGAAAAGCATCTGATCGACAGCATACAAGTATCGGCCATCTTTACTCAATGTCATATCGCCAATATAGCCATCGGGAGTACTAACGCCAGTTTCGGAGAGAGAGCAGTCAATAGAATCAAGTTTAGTGCCGTTATCTACCGAAAACAGGTAGATTTTATTTAGCTGACCCCCTGCAACATATACCACTTTATTATCGGGAGAAATGGCTAATCCCATAAATACGGAAGCCAACACACCCTTGTCGGTTGCCGGACCCGGAGGAACCTGCATCACTGTAGGATTATCGGATTGAAAGTTTTTGACAATCGAGATCGAAATGGGTGACGTACCAGAGTTGGCTGTAACTGCCACTGTTCCGTCGGGGCTTAGCGTTAAGCCAAAAGGATGGGGGGCAACTGTAACGGACTTACCGTAAGGGGTAAGTAACCGGCCATTGGGAATCACCGTTTGTCCGGACTTGTTAATATGGGTAATCTGCCTACCTGAAGGTGAGGACAAGATGAATAAACCGCTTTCCGGTGTATGGCAGGAAGTGTAACTTAGCAGACTGACTATCAGAAAAATAAATTGAGTTCTATAGTTCATGGCACTTGAAATATTTTGAAAATAGATTACCAACAATACTACATTAAAAATTTCGGTTCGACTTGACTAAGCAGAAAAAAAATAACCACATTCGGGCACGTGGCAATTGAATACCATTTGTGACCCAATGTGGTTATTTTGAGGGAAACATAAACCAGTTTTATAAACAATGAACCTGTGAATCTATTTTTTTTGATCCGATTAGCTTTCGCTGATCATTGCCTCCATCATTGCGCTATTCTCTTCCAACACCTCGAGATATCTGATCTGTGCCTTTGTCCGGACAAGGTTGTGTCCGGGGTAATCTGTTTTGTAATAAATATCATCATTGAGATAATCGGCCAGAAAACGCATGGCTTGCTCCCAGGCCATGTAACGGCACGAATAAGAGAGATGGTCGATCTCCATTTGGGTGAGAAACGATTTGGCTTCGGATAAATATCCCTTTGCAAATGCCTCGAAAATTTCCTTGTTAAATGCGATCTTTTCCAGGTTGGGTTCGTCTTCGGGCGCTTTATTTCCGATTGTCCGGATAGCATCCCCAAAATCGTAAAGGGCTGAGCCCGGCATCACAGTATCAAGATCAATCACGCAAAGAGTTTTGTTATCCTGATCAAACAGGATATTGTTGATTTTGGTATCGTTATGGGTAATCCTTAACGGAATGGTTTTGTCATTAAGCCATCGTTGCAAAGAGGTCATCTCGGCAGACCGGTCAAGTATTTTATTAATTAATACCTGGTTGTCTTTAACTCTCCCTGCGGCATCTTTATCGATTGCGACCTTGAAATCATTCAATCTTGAAAGACCATTATGAAAATTGGGAATCGTTTCGATCAGTTTCTCACCGGGAAGATCGGCGAGCTGCAACTGGAAATGGCCAAAGGCACGGGCGGCGCTATAAGCCTGTTCTGGTTTTTGGATGTTCTCGACGCCATGACTATCAGCGATAAACAGAAATAGTGTCCAGAAATTTCCCTCCGCGTCATTTACAAATAGTTTACCGTCTTTGGCCGGAAAATAGGTCATCACTTTCCGGTTTATATCTTTTTCACCGGCTGCAATCAGCTTATTCCGAATATGATTGGTGGCGATCATGATATTATTCATCATCCCAGGAACATCTTTGAAGATTTTATGATTTTTCCTTTGCAGGATGTAATCTGGCGCTTCTTCGGGCGAGGTTCTAATCAAATAAGTATCATTGATATGGCCATTGCCAAATGGGACAAGTTCACTGATAATCAAGTCAATATTAAACTTGCTGATTAATTCGGAAAATATTGGGTTGTTCATGATGCTGAGTTGTTAGTTGCAGTTTATGAAAAAGGAAGGAACAATTGTCCCTTCCTTTAAGTTATTTTGAAATCTATACCCAAAGATTTTGCGGATAAGCACCTGATTCGATCAGATCCTTTATTCGTTGTTGTACCATTGGTTTGTCTTCCTTGTATGTTACCCCAAACCATGGAGAATCACATTGTATAACCTTGGTGCGGATAGTCCCCTTAACTATATTGTCGTTGATCAACAGAGGGATATAATATTCAGATTTTAATTCATTGCCATGTTCAACAAGGAATTCGGCAAACCCTTCGTTGAGGTATTTAAAAACATTGGGTTTTAGTCCCCAGAAGTTCATCGAGACGGGAGTATTTTCCTCCAATTTGAAACGATCATCACCTTCATAGAAGAAAATGCCATCATCGTCACGTTTGATTTTTGTCCGTTCGACAACAGTTGTAAGGTATCCGCTTTCGTCTGTTTCGCAAACTCCGCGTGAAACCGATCCGAATTCCGAAAGGGTATTTGCAACATTGTATCCTACCATTGAATACTCGTTTTCATCTGTTGATGAAGTGAGGAAATCGGCCATCACCTGATAGGCTTTGCTCCCATAAAAATCATCTGCATTAATGACGGCCATTGGCTCGTGGACAGCTGTCTCTGCCATTAATGTCGCATGGCTTGTTCCCCATGGTTTTTCTCTGCCAGGGTGAAGAACCGATCCTTCCGGTATCTTATCAAGCGATTGGTAAACATACTCGACATCAACCCGTCCCTTTAATTTAGGGTCAAATTGCGCTTTGAATGCATCTGCAAAATCGGTACGGATCACAAAGACAACTTTGCCAAATCCTGCCCTAATCGCGTCATAAAGCGAATAATCGATAATTGCCTCGCCGTTAGGTCCAACTGCATCGAGTTGTTTAAGACCACCATAACGGGTGCCCATTCCTGCAGCGAGTATAACTAAAGTTGGTTTCATAAATTATTTATTAATATTTTCAATTAATTGCCAAGTATGATGAGATGGCGGGCAAAAATATCTAAAATTAGTTTTTAATCAAAGGCCTCTGCAATTGGTTGAAGAGGCCTTTGTCAGAGAGAATACTGTTAATAGGTTGTAAATTAATCTGTTTCCTTGTACCAGCCTGCGTATTTATGGTAGTTATTTGCAATCCGGTTGATTTCGCCTTCTAGCAATTCCGGACTCACATCTTTTATTTTTTTTGCCGGTGAACCAGCATAAACCGCACCTGATTCGATGATCGTTCCTTTTGTGACAATCGCACCTGCAGCGACAATTGAATTACTGTGAATTATCGCATCATCGAGAACTACTGCATTCATTCCGATCAAAACGTTGTCGTGAATGGTACAGCCATGAACAATCGCCCCGTGGGCAATTGAAACGTTGTTCCCAATATTGGTAGGCGATTTCTCATAAGTGGCATGAATTACCGCATTGTCCTGAATATTAGTATTGTTGCCAATTTTAATATAATGGACATCGCCTCTAAGTACTGCTCCGTACCAAATACTGCAATTATCACCAATCGTTATATCGCCAACTATCACAGCGTTTTCGGCAAGAAAACAATTCGTACCGAAAACAGGTGTTTTTCCGCGAAGTGATTTTATTATAGCCATCCGTTAAATTTGTTTTAATTTGTACTCCAAAATTAGTAATATGCAGCGAATTTTGCAGGATTAAGTCTGATTTGAATTCAGACAGCATTAAATTTTTGTTACCTGATAAATGAATATCATGCAATGTTGCGTATTTATGTGATGGATTGACACTTTTTTGTCCGATAGTTTGTATGTTTGTAAGTAAAATCGTGAATATATATTATTTTTATTACTATGATTGAAACAAAGGTAATTGAACTGGAAGAAGTTGTCATTCGGTTTTCGGGCGACTCCGGGGATGGAATGCAATTAACCGGAGCGCTTTTTTCGGATACTTCGGCATTATTTGGAAACGATATCTCCACCTTTCCTGATTATCCATCAGAGATCAGGGCACCTCAGGGAACAGTAGCCGGGATATCCGGATTTCAGGTTCAATTTGGAACGAGTAAAATTACCACTCCTGGTGATTATGCCCATGTATTAGTCGCAATGAATCCTGCTGCAATTAAAGCAAATTCAGGATGTATGCGTCCGGGAGGGACAATTTTCTACGATAGTGATAGCTTTACTCAAAAGAATTTCGACAAGGCAAAGTTAAAAACTGAAGATCCGTTTTCGGAATGTAATCTCGAAGATTATTTCAAGGTCGCAGTTCCGATTACCACACTTACAAAAGAAGCTTTAAAGGATTTAGATATTGATAACAAGAGCATTCTGCGCAGCAAGAATATGTTTGCGCTGGGTTTGATTTGCTGGGTCTTCAGTAAACCACTTGATTATATTGAGGGATTTATAAAAAGGAAATTTGCCAAAAGTGCAGCCATTGTTGAAACAAATCTTCGGGTTTTGCATGCTGGCTGGAACTATGGATTGACACTTGAGCATCTGACTCCAAGGTATGTGGTTCATCCGGCGGAGATCGAAAAAGGAATTTACCGGAACATCAATGGAAATCTCGCTACAGCATGGGGCTTACTTGCTGCTGCACATAAGGCGAATCTTGAGCTTTTTATTGGCTCATATCCAATCACCCCTGCTACTGATATTTTACAGGCATTGGCAGACAGAAAAGATCTTGGCGTAAAAAGTTTCCAGGCAGAAGATGAAATTGCAGGGATTTGCACGGCTATTGGTGCATCTTTTGCAGGAAAGCTGGCTGTCACTTCCACTTCCGGACCTGGTTTCGCGCTTAAATCTGAAGCCCTTGGCTTAAGTGTAATCGCAGAGTTACCATTGGTCGTTGTTAATGTACAACGTGGCGGGCCATCAACCGGACTGCCAACCAAAACAGAACAATCGGATTTGCTTCAAACGCTTTATGGCCGTAACGGCGAATGCCCTTTAGTCGTAATTGCTGCTTCAACGCCTTCAGACTGTTTTCATTATGCCTTTATTTCGGCAAAAATTGCGCTTGAACGAATGGTTCCTGTGGTATTACTGACTGACGGATTTTTGGGAAATGGTTCTGAACCATGGAAAATTCCTTTATTCAGTGAGTTGCCATCCATAACTCCCCGGATGGCTAAGGATCCGGAAAGCTTTAAGCCTTATGCCCGTGATGAAAAAACATTAGCCCGTGAATGGGCAATTCCAGGAATGGCAGGTTTTCAGCACCTGATTGGCGGACTTGAAAAAGATGTCAGCGGTAACGTAAGTCACGACCCTGCAAATCATGAAAAGATGGTTAAGATCCGCGAGGAGAAGGTAAACCGTGTTGTCGAAATGATTCCGGATATCGAAGTTTATGGTGATCAGCAAGGTGATTTATTGGTTATTGGCTGGGGCGGAACCTTTGGATACGTGGAGAGTGCCGTTCGTGAAATGAGAATCAACGGTGCCAAAATAGGATTGGCTCATTTTAATTATATCCAACCATTACCTGGTAATACAGCAGAAATCTTTGGCCGATTCAAAAAACTTGTGGTTTGCGAGTTGAATCTTGGCCAGTTTGCAAGCTATCTTCGTGATAAAGTCCCCGGGTTTGTTTACCATCAGTACAATAAGGTACAGGGACTTCCGTTTACGAGTAAGGAATTGGTTGATAATTTTGAAAAGCTTCTGGAGGAATAGAAATGACTGAAATATTAGAATATACAATTAAAGATTTTAAAAGCGAAAATGAAGTTCGCTGGTGTCCTGGCTGTGGCGATCATGCTGTATTAAATGCCGTTCAGAAAGCAATGGCCTCTATGGGCATTAAACAAGAAGACTTTGTCGTAATTTCGGGTATTGGCTGTTCTTCACGGTTCCCATATTACATGAGTACTTATGGTTTTCATACGATCCATGGTCGTGCTGCTGCCGTAGCATCTGGTGTGAAATGTGCAAATCCTAAATTGTGTGTTTGGGAAATTACAGGTGACGGTGATGCTTTAGCCATTGGCGGTAATCATTTTATTCATGTTGTCCGCAGGAATATTGATATCAATCTTATTCTGTTCAATAATAAAATTTACGGATTAACGAAAGGACAGTATTCGCCTACATCCGACCGGGGAGCGGTTACAAAAACTTCACCTCAGGGAACGATTGAAAATCCTTTTATACCAGGTCAACTGGTCCTTGGAGCGGGAGGCAGCTTTTTCGCAAGAGCTGTTGATAACAACATCAAACATTCACAGGAGGTTTTCGAATTGGCTGCAAAGCATGAAGGTACTTCAGTTGTTGAAGTTTTGCAGAATTGCGTTATTTTCAATGACGGGATTCATGCTGAAATTTCAGACCCTAAAATGCGCGAAGAGCGTCAGATTTTTTTGAAACATGGCGAGCCGATGATTTTTGGAACGCTGAAAGATAAAGGTCTTGTCTTTGACAAAGGATTGCTCAAAGTGGTGACGATTGGTGAGAATGGCATTACCCTTGACGATATTCTTGTTCATGATGTTACAGAACCTAATGGCTATGTTCATCAGCAATTGATTGGGATGAAATTACCGGATTATCCGGTTGCAATGGGGGTTATCCGAGCAGTTAAAGCTCCGGTTTATGACCAGATGATGGAAAAACAGATTGCAGAAGTGAAAAGTAAAGCAAAGATCAAGTCAATTGATGAACTTCTTCGCAGCGGTAACACATGGGTTGTAGATTAACTAATTAAAATATTCATTAGAAAGGGGCCTTTGTGCCCCTTTTCTGTTTTTGGTCTATTTTTAATTATCTTTAAAGCTCTTAAGATTTAACCAAATTGATCCATGGAAAAATTCGAAAATATCTCAATATCATCAATTTATAAAAGACGTAAAACCTCCTTCACTTTATTGGGCATCAATTCCTGAAAAATGTCCCTGTCGGTTTTACGTCTTTTATAAATTGATGATATTGAGATATTTTCGAATTTTTCCATGGATCAATTTGGTTAAATCTTAAGAGCTT
>JANYLE010000138.1 GCA_025363795.1 Mariniphaga sp.
TTTCCCGGAGGAGAATACTGCAGCAACAGGTTGGCTATCGACCTTGATGTAGATAGAATCACTCTTCGAATTTCCCAGAGCATCGGTTACCACCAATTTTACACCAAAATTAGCAGGCAGCGGACCTGAATAAGAAGGAGAAAGTTGGAACTCGGTACTAATTCCAGTCTGACGGGATATTATACCTCCCTGGTCAATCAACGACCATTCATATTTAGTGATTGCGCCTGTTGATGTTGAAGCGTCAAGTTTTACTTGTTGGCAGGCACCGGTTAGAGTTTCGCCGACAATTTTTGCTTCTAATCCTACAGGGACAACTTTGAACATTCCAATTTTAAAATTCATTGTGCAAAGAGCTGCATCACGGGCTGTCACTTTATAAAAATAGATGCCCGGTTGAAGCCATTCAACAACCACACTTGTTCCGGTATTTCCACTTACAAAATTTGCAGATGTCGGAGGACAATTGCCCGGTACAGCGGCAAAGTTAACGTTTGGATCACTGTAGATTTCCCAAACGTAAGAATCTCCAGCTACCTGAACAACTGATAATGTAGTAGTTGTGCCCTGGTACACGACAGTCTGAGCCATGGCAGGAGCCAAAGACAGGAGCATTGGCAGTAAAACCACCAACACCAGACGCACTATGTACAAGGATCTAAATATCATTGTTTCTAATTTATTAATAATGAACCGCCAGTTTCCTGACAGAACGTCTATTTCACAACCGACAATCTTCAATTGCACTGCGCTTAAATTTTGTACGCAGAAGCCAAAGCATTTTTAAAATTCAATCATCACTTTCTTAACCTCTTCATTCATTGCACATTCTTAGCACACTTTGCGATAACCGATTTACCGCAGCGGTCGCTGAGTCGCACTTCGCGCCACAGAGCAACAATATATTTTTAATCCTCTGCTTACTTTGCACCTTCATTGTGTTCTATGCGTTAATAAATTACAGCAGAGGACACTGTGAACTGCAGAGCATTATAGCATTTTAATATTTCACCAATCTCTTTGAACACTTTGTTTCTTTATCGCATTCTTTGCGGTAATAAATTGAACCACAGAGATTGCTGAAAACAAAAGCATTCCGCCAAGCTTTAAAACTCAAATCCATTGTTCTTTTCATCACCTGCTTTACGTCTCCTTTGCTCCGTCATCCGACGGAATTGTGTAATAAAATTAACCACCGAGGATACCGAAAACAACAGATACCATCGCGTTTTTTAAGATTCAACTACCAATTTTCATTTGCTCATATCACGTAACTCTTTGCTCCGTCAGTTGACGGATGGGTTTATAGTTAATCCTGAAGACCAATTTCAAAGGCATATTTCTTCCCCCTTCCGGCAAAATGGCCAGTTAAATAACAGATTATATGTCTGTCAATCAAGAGACAAGGTGCTCTTGATCGTCTGTGTCTTCCTGTGTCCGGATCGCCCCTGACGCTTCTGACGGATCGTATTAATAGAATGATCCACAGAAGAAACGGAGTACAGCAGATGGTCTCAAAATTTTTAAAATTCACGTTTCAATCTTTCATCTATTTCTACTTCTTCTTTGATCTGTCATTTGACAGATGGGTTTATTTCCTGATAATATTGATCAATTTCAAAGGCATATACCATTCCCATACCGATTATAAGAGTCGATTAAACAACAGATAATAAGTCTGATAGTCAAAGTGCAAGGTGCCCTTGATCGTCGGGATCTTCCAAGGTATGGATCGCCCCTGGATCTACTTCTGCTTCCAGTGCAACCAAATCCCGGACCTCCCCGGTTATTGATCATTGATCATCTTTTTCATTTTTTATTTTCTGCTTCTTCCTTTCCGGCGCTTCTTCTGACCGGACTTGCGCCCGATCAGAAAAAGTATAGGAATCATGAAAAAGCAAAATCATTAAACTACATCACCACTATTTAACAGGTAGCAATCCGGGTGCCGGCATTGCTGCAGCTGCATTGATTGTAGGTCTTGGGTTCAATGTTTGCTGTGCAATATCATTTTTAAATCCGTCCTCCAGACCGCAATCTGTTCCAACTCCAACTGTCTTCGAAAAATGGACATCGCCTAGTGGTGTTGCTAAAGCCAATTGTGTTTGGCCATCTACCGCAAGTTTGACAACCTCGGCAGTTAATCCCTGATAATTTAGCGTAGCTGTGGTATGTGTAAGAGTAACCCTGACATAAATTGACTCACCAGTTGCACCAACTGTACCTCCTCCGGCTGCAGCAATCGTATTTACTGTTGTGTAAGTCAATACATCAGCAATTGCAGTACTATTTGCCGGACCGGTCATAGTAACTGTTCCTGCAGCAGGGAATAACTTATCCTTGGAGTATTCGACTTTAAGTGTCTCATTTGGATCAATTCCTGTCAATGTGAAACTTGGCCTCCACTCGGTTGAAAAGTTTGCGGCAACAACTTCGAAGAACATATAATCAACGCCAAAATTATACATAACTCCTTCCGGAGCGTTTGGATCAAATATTGCTGAAATGGGATCCGAAATACATTTTGCAAAATCTACACCGTATCCTGGCAAAAAGGTTCCAGCCACATCTGGTGTCGCACCTTTATCCATGTTGGCAATATCAAGCGTAAATCCATTCTGTGGCTGAATTTTATAGACTTTCAGGTTCTTTGTCGAACAAGTACCATCATCGTTGATTGCCTGAACAACTACAAAGACTGGATTTGTGGCATCATATGTAAAAGATTTCCAGGTGATAGGTAATGTTGTACTTGCTGAATTCGCATTATTGTAATCACCATTTGATGTCAATATGTGTGTACCAGTTCCATCACTCGCTTCTCTGGTTGACGTCAAGACTCCTCCTACAAGAAAATTCTTCTCTTGTGTTACAAACCAGGTGAATTTTTTAGAACCTGTCGGAGCGGGCACATCTATGATATAGTTATACAAAATACCAGCCATTGGATGGAGAGCATCATTGGGTAAACAGGTTGGATCAACAGCACGTGGTACTAATTGTGCATAGGCATTAGAGAAACTTAAAGCGAAAAACGCTAATACGAGAATAAAAATTTGCTTTTTCATGATATAAAAATTTAAAAATTGATAAAAGTTTGATGTTGCTTTTGATATTTATTTTGATAAAATTCTGTTTTACTGCGGGTTCCGTGGTCTGTACAATCAACAGTATTCCCAGTCCGGTAAAGCGCGACAATGCTCCCCGGACTTCGCGACCGGCCTGGCGGACTTTTCCCCCGCGTTTTCAGTCTGGCCTCATCCGGTATAATCATCATGATTTTCGGATTTAATCCAAAATTGAAGATTGAAGCACCGCTGATGCTTGCTCTTCCCTGGCAATCTGCCTTTGTTCTAACTTGATTCATCTGTTTCATTATCTGATTTTTATAGGTTTTTTAATATAATATTCGGCCGAGGCTTAATTGTTATTTTTTGTGTATTTGTATAAGAAATATTATTGTTGCAATCGACTATCTTGTAAGTTATTGTGTGAACCACACTGTTGAAATCTACCCCGTCACCTGGGAATTGAATTTCGCTTCCATATGTGGAAGGCTGTCCAGTGCCTGAAACCGAAGGTTTGGTTACCGGATTATGCGTTACAGGATCCGGAGTTGGTGAGAAATCAATCTGCCAATGGATTTCTACCGGGCACGATGTCGGGATGATGTCCGCAAAATTGGACGGGCTTAAATCGAGCCTTGTATCTCCCGGCTTGAATGTGTAATAATCAAGTTGCTCAATGACAATTTGCTCCGTAACAGTATTGTAATATGCATTTTGAATGTTTTCAACACATTCTGCAAATGGATCTGGTAAGGTAAACTGGTAAACATACACCTCCCCGGTCTGAACAGGCCCATCACATCCGGCTGAATGTTCCTGAACCGACAAAATAAATTTCCCAGGCGTATTCCAGGCTATCTCAATTACATTTGAGGTAACTCCAGTCTGTTGCACCCCATCAACCCACCATGTGTAGGTTGAACCGGGAACAGGATTTACATGATATTGCTTTGTGGCTCCGATATAGACATAGTCAGGCATATCTTGTGCCTCAGCTCTCAAGAAGCCGAACAGCACAATGGCCAACATGATCATATACCGACACCCGTTAAACATAAATTTCCTGTATTCCTGGACAATCATCCGGGATTTACAATCGGTAATCTTCCATACCGCATTATAATCCTGTTAATGAGCATATGCCATTTCAGGACCAAGCTGTTGGAATTAACTCAGCTACAATATCCGGCGGCACCTGACATGATCTGTCGGCTGCCGGATGAAGTTGTACAAATAAGCGTTCCTACCCAGGTTGAATGGGTTTCAACGCCAATTGGTTTTTTGTGGCCAATTGGGAGCCCTGATTCGCCGGCCAGCCAGCAAACCACGGCCATACCGCCCAACTGCCTTTAAAGCAGCGGACTGTATGGTTTTTTCAATATGGTTTATTGTATAATTCATGTTTTAAACTAGTTGTGATAGATTGGTGAGGTGTTTGGTAATGAATTTATTGTAACCGAAGTGGTTGCTGTTACAACTGAACATCCGCCAGCCGCTGCAATAGTATAGGTTACCGTGTAGGTGCCTGCAGTACTTGTACTTGGAGTAATTTCGCCGGTTGTGGCATTAATCGTTAATCCGGTTGTAGAACTATAAGTACCTCCAGTGTATCCTCCGGTTCCTGTTAATGTTACTGTTTGAGCAGTAGCTGAAGTACACCAAGGTGAACCTGTGTAAGAAATACTTGCTGTTGGTAGTGGAGTCACAATCCAACTGCAAAGAGTTAACCAGGCAGTTCCTGTACATCCAGCTCCAACAGTACAACCACTTCGCTGTCCTTGTATCTCAACTAAAGTATGTCCATTTGTGTTTAGAATAGAACCCGGAGTATAGGCAGTCCATGTGCCGCTATCAAATCGGTATTCAAATGCATCACTACATCCTACTCCACCACTACCAGCTATGAAAGTTGCAGAAACGTCTGTTGCATTGCAAATATTGGCAAGATTAGGAATTTTTGTATTTAATGTTGGCCCAATAGGCTGTGGTACGACAGTCACAGTAACAGATTCAGAAGGACCTGGACACGCGAGTAGCACGGAATATACCGAAAGAACATAGTCTCCAGGTGTTTTCCAATCCACTGTAATATTATCACCTGTGCCGTTAATCTGATAATCGGCTGGAACTCCCCCAGAAATGCTCCATACAAAAGTTGCCCCTGGAATAGGATCAACCCTATATGGCTGATTACCAACACAAACTATTTGTTTTGGGTTGGTATTTTCAGCCCACGCACCTAATGCACTCATCACTAGCGTGAGAAGCATTAGCCATCGTAAAAATTGTTGTTTAGTCTTCATAATTTAATTATTTGTATTATAAGTTTTTAGTAAGATCGTTTGTGTTATTCTCTGCAATAGATGTGTTCGTCGGAACAACGCGAGGTGCGATCGTTCGCAAAGCTGGTGACCGGGGTAGGCCGGTAATTGCAACATGCTGAGCCAGCTTAAAAGCCGTATCCGAATTTTTAGGTTCAGTTGCTTGAATAAGTTGGAGCGTTTCCTGGTTTTCAGGGTTATCTTTTTGACGCTATGGCTTTGATTATAAGACTGTCTAAACATCTCGTAATTCGTCTTGCCTTCCATTCCTACAGGGAGCAGGAGTAATCGATTCTTTCTTGAGTTAATCAGGTTTGTTTTCATGGTTTGTTACTATTTAAGTGTTTGTATATTTTCTATCTATGATAAATTGCTGATGTTGTGGGTAATGGATTAATCGTTACAGTTACTGTGAATGTATTTCCAGGGCAATCCAATGCTGTTGGTGTTACGATATAGGTAGCAGTAACTGTTGCGGTTGTTGTATTCGTAAGGGTTCCGCTAATGCTGGCAGCACCGCTTCCTGGAGCTCCTCCTGTAAATCCGGTACCTGAAGGGGCAGACCAGCTATAGGTTGTTTCTGTCGGTACTAACCCATTTATTCCGTTTACAGGTGTTACAATAAAGCCGTCTCTACTACAGATGACTGCAGTCATCGCCGTTATTACAGGTTTGGGGTTCACCGTTAAATCTCTGGTAAGGTTACTGGTCCTTCTGCAGGTATCCTTTCCATTATTGTTGGGTAACGTAATCGGGAATCCAACCATTACCCGGTAAGCGCCGGATTGCGAAGGAATTGCACCTAGGATTGTTAATGTTGATGTTGTTACTCCTGAATAATTGGGTCCATTCACAAGCGGAATATTGTCTTTCAACCATTGATAGGATGTAGGCAAAGCTCCTGATGTTTGTACGGTATAGGTCATACCTTCTCCCTCGCATATTACAACCGATTTGACAGAAGGTGTTGCTGGAGAAGGAACTAATCCGGTAATCTCGTTAACAGTCAGGGTTGCAGGCAATGAAGTGGTGATTGCGCAGGCATCCGTAATAACTACCTGGTATTGGGTTTGATTAGGGCTATTCGTACTGCCTATATTCGACACTTGCATTGTTGCTGTCGACTCACCTGTAATATCAGGATCTCCGGAAATATTCGTAAACGACCCTGAAGGGAGTTTTCGTTGCCAAGCGTAAGTGATGGGTGCAGTTCCTCCCGTAAAAATCACCCCAAAAACAACACTGTTACCTTTGCAATCTGTTTGGCTTTGAGGTTGTGCCGTGATGGTCACTATTGGGTAAACCGTTATTGTTACTGAATTACTGATATTGCTGCAAGGTGTACCGTTTAATGTACTTGTGACAATTCGGTGATACTGTGTTGTCGATGTCAACCCGGTTGGTGTAAAAGCAACGCCAGTCGCACCACTAACATTTTGCCAGGTTCCGCCATTGTCGATTGAAGATTGCCATTGGTATGATAATATACCGGACCCACTTGCGGTGCCAATAAGAGCAGTCGCATTTGTTCCGCTGCAAATTGATTGGCTTGCAGAAATTATTCCTTGAGTGACATCATTTTGAGTTATTACGACAGCCGTGGAAGTTGCGGTGCATTTCGGACCTCCTGATAAATCTGCCTGATCGCCTACAATGACATAATAACTTCCTGGTCCAAGGTTTGATATGGTATTAGTTTGGTCACCATAAATTATTGAAGATGCATAATATAGAACATTGTTTTTATACCAAGTAAATATAAAGGGTTGAGTTCCTCCAACTACAGTTGCAGTTGCGGATGCATTATTCGATCCGGCACAAGAACTGGAAAACGTGGTGATGCTTATACCCATGTAAGAAGAAATAGGAGAATTTGGACCAGCATAATCGCTCTTACATGATCCACATGTTGCTGTTCTACTAAACCGAAAACGACCAGCATCTTCAATAACAGGGAATAAATCTTTACGAGCGGAGTCAGGAATTAAAGTCCTTGGATCATTCGGATTTCCTTGAGGCTGAGTATACCAGGCATATGTTGCAGAAGTACCATCAGGGCATGTCACAGCAGTTCCAACAATATTTACCCCACATCGACCACCTGAACGGACTGCAGTAACAACTCCCGGAGGAATAGCTGATGCAACAATTATAGTTCCTGATAGAGAGGTTGATGTACAAGTTCCATTTGTCGCCGCTACAGAATAATTAAATGTACCTGAAGCCGTTGGTGTTCCACTTATTGTATATATATGTGAAGTACTATTATATGAACCTGTAACTTCTGCTGGTAACCCTGATCCAGTTGCCCCAGTTCCCGCTCCTCCCACCAGATAAGTTATAGGGATAATAGGTGAACCAATACATGCAGTTTGATTCGAGGTTGAAGGGTCAGAGGTGAGAGTTAATGTTGGAGGAGCAACTGTAATCAAAGCACTAGGAGTGATGTAAGGAGGATCTGTGGGTTTTACACCACATCCTTGCCAGGTACCTGTAATAGTGATTATGCAGTGATAAAAGGTACTAGAACTTGGTGATGCTGAATAAGTAGTATTGGTCGATGTTCCTGTAGCATTAATCCAAATTGAGCCATCTGAAGATTGTTGCCATTGGTAATTTGCAGTATAAAAACCATTACCTCCACCAGAACATGTGCTAACAATCAGAGATAAATTAATAGTATTTCCACTACATATTGTCACAGGAGCACCACTGACAACCGCACTTACAAATCCAATTTTGGAATCAGTAAAATATGTTAGCGAATAATTTCCGGATTGAGTTCCTCTTGCCTCAAGTTTTAAAGCCGTTCCTAACTCCTGCTCCTCAACAAACCATTTCTCATGAATTGTTCCGTCAGCATTTGGCTTAACAAACCATGGATTGTGGTAATGATTAGGTACTGGTAATGGATCGAGATGAGTGATTGTAAGTTGGACACTATCATCATTCTGCCATCCTGCCCCCGTAATTATTACCCATTCACCAGGAGAGTAATCATCTTTGTCAGTAGTAATCGAACATTGCCCTGAAACTTCACCAGGAACACTGACACTATAAATGCTACTTGTACTGTTATTTAAACCTGGATGAACACCTTCAGGTACAGTAAAATTGCCACCTGTAGTAAATGTCTGCGATTGTTGTTGTGCAAAACTCTGCTGCGTTAAGAATATAATAGTCAGTGTAAAAAGAAGCGCCATCGCCTTTGCGGGGAGCAATAGTTTATTGACGAACTCCTTTAAATTTCCCCATGAAAATGCCATTGCGCTAACCAACGCTAGTATAGTGCGATAGATATGACAATGCGTAACGATTTTCATATGAAATCAATCAATTAAAATGTTGACGCATAAAGGGCTATACTTCTATTTGTTATCTTAAGTGTTTAATGCTGTATTTCATGGTTTTACCTCAAATCATTTTTCACTATGTTCCATTTACCCTGCATGATTAACCAATGTTGTATCATTCTTTATTTATAGGACTAGAAAAATATTTTTTGGTTGGTAAAAACGACAAATGAATTCAAGGATAAGTTTAGTTGATGTTTTACCAGAAGTATTCGCATTAAAATTTCAAATTAAGCCAGGTTTCATGGGTCGATGTATTATTTATAATCCTTTTTCCATTAGTTTACCGAGCAAAAAACGATCGCAAAAATTTGATCCTGTACACCAATATGTCTTTGTTTAATTAGTCTTCCTCGAAATTTTAATTTTGTCTACGCCAGATTATAGCTAATGTTACAGCTCTGATTTCGTAATGCTCACACTTAAACCTATTTAAGAGGCAAATGCATTAATTATTTCATTTTTAAGAAGTCTTAAATGCACTAAATCAGGCTATAATTGCTAATTGATTTTATCCGGATATATCCGGATAAAATCGGATAAGTTATTGTGTGGCAGTTTTCGATAGAAAACTCAACTATTTTAAATGACAAAAGGGTAGTTTCAGTTTAGCAAACGGCTTTTTTTAGTAATGCAGCCGAAGTTCTGGCATCGTTGGTAATTTCGGTTCCTTCTAATTTTCCGATTATTTGGTACTATATCATTGTTGAGAACCGGCGATTCTCCGGAGGAGAGAATGTTTGCTTTTTCGGGAAACTGATCACAATCTGAAAAACTAATTTCTATCCAGACAATGCTAAAAATCTTCAATATTTAATTCTTCTAATCGCTTGTTTTGTAATTGAATGTTGGTTCAAATGTCTTGCTTTTGACTTTTAGATTTTAGATTTTTTTACAAATTCATGGATCACTATCAAATCTAATGATATTTATTTAAACAACATATGTTTTTGAATATTGAGGAAGTATTATTAAAGCGGTAAAACCCTATTATAAATTAATAATCTATTTGAAGATAGTGCTGGTTATCTCAATAATTTTCCTAAATAATCTCTTTAATGAATAATTTGGATTCTTCTGATATTGTGTAATACAATCCAATACTTCATTTACATCTTAATGAAGTAAGTTGTGAATTAATCCCTGATACAGCGCACAGAAAATCCTGACTGCTTAACCCAGGAATGAAGTGAGGCATAAGCTTTATTAAAATAGAGGTCGATATACCATGCATTATCGGAATCGAAGGATGTACTACTCCACCATCGGCTACTTTCACCTCCGATCCAAATAAAGGTGCCATCGAAGAGTCGGAAGCTAGAAGGAAGGGCCGTAAAACCACTATAGTTCGTTGCTCCAGCATTTGGATTCATCCAATGTGTAAGACCGGATTCTTTCAATTTACCACCCGCTACAAATTCGCCACCTAGATAATCTATCAGGGTTATCCATTCTGCTTCGGATGGGACATGCCATCCTATGGGTGCTATGTTCATACTGTCAGATACAGAAAACCAATTATATAAAGCTCCATAAGCGGATTTATAAGTCCTTAAATCATTATTGTACCAGCAATATGCTCCTGAATTTAAGTCAGACCATGCAGGACGATATGTAATATTAGCTATTGGGTCACCATTACGGTATTTTGTGGTTTTGAGATTTTCAACCATCCAAACCTGTGTTCCGATTTTAATTGTGTTATAAATATTACCATCAATATCAGTAACAGTTTCATTTGTGAGTAAAAATATTAATGGATTATTCAAATAAGATTTCAACTGTAAATTTGTCAATGTCGTGTCTTTAGTTATATACCCGGATTTACTAACTGATATTTTGTAGTTATCATAGCCATCTTTTACATTTACGATTCCCGTCATTGCTGCAATAGAATCATTGAATAATGTATAGTCGCCCGAATTTCCTTTTATTATTACTTTTGCGCTTGTTGGTTGCCAATTTGCTGTAGATGGGTCATAAATTTGTACATTAGTAAGAAAACGGATTGGTAACATTATTGTGTTAAAATCAAAAGAAGCATAACCGAAATCCTTAGCCGTGTATAATTCGGTTGACAAGACCTCTGGAACTATTTTTGTTATTTGATTTTTACTAACTATAAAGTTAATTGGTAAAGGATTGGAAACTAAATATGCAAGTGCGGCACCTGCTAATGGTGCGGCAAAGATTACTTTATAATTCGCATCCAACACAAGGAATTCTGTCATTTTATAAGCATTCGTAGCAGCCTCAAGTGATAGCGATTGACTGATAAAACTACCACCAAAATTATATAGATCCAGCCTTTTAGATTCATACACTTTTTCCCCATTAGATTTCTCAATGGTTATGACAATGTATCTTGAATCCTCTTTCATGTAATTGCTTTTGAGACTTTGAGCAGATTTGGTTTGTAACTCCCTTTGTTCAAAAGAAAATATCACATCCTGTTTTAAAGTTGAATCAATGCTATCGTCTTTTTTACATGAATATGGACTAATTGCCAATAAAAAAAATAATGAAATAATTATGCCGATTCTATTTTTCATGATGATTAGGATTTAATTGTCTAAATTAAAACAAACTCAAATTATTATCCCATGATATCCGGATATATCCGGATAAAATCGGATAAATTATTGCATGGCAGTTTTCGATAGAAAACTCAACTATTTTAAATGATAAAAGGGAAGTTTCAGTTTAGCAAACGGCTTTTTTAGTAACGCAGCCGAATTTCTGGCATCGTTGGTAATTCCGGTTACTTCTAATTTTTCGACAATTTGGAATTGCAAATTTGTCGAAACCAGCGAGCCACCAGAAGGGAAAATGTTGGCATCTTCGGGAAACTAAAGAACAATCACCCATTCAATTACGATTCATTGCTTTTCATACAGGATGGTACGACATTTAATAAGTCGCCATTCCTGGATTAGATGATCACTGATCGAAATTGTTAAAGGCACAAATTATTAAAACTAAACCGGGAAAACGGCAGGTGAGCGTCACGGAATCAATCCAAAGAAAAAACCTTGTTTTGTATTCTTTAGAAATCAACCATTGTGCTGCATTTAAACCTTTTCCGTGCGAGCTTGTTAATTTAGGCAGATCTAATGAGAAAATTATTTCCGGTTTGTCAGGATATTTTCTGTTCAGTTATTATTAATTAAAATAATTTTAAGATGAAAAAACTAGTATTGTCGGTTCTTGCAGTGTCGTTTTTCGCTGCTTTTTCTTTTGCCGGTAAACCTTTTCCTCCGGACAATGCTTATTGGAATAAAACATTTTCCAAACTAGCAGAATATCAGCTTACAGGGCAATCCAAACAACTGCCATTGCCCTATGCTTACAACGCATTAGAGCCTACTGTCGATGCAAAAACGATGGAGATTCACTATTCGAAGCATCATGCTGCCTATACCAAGAATATGAATGACCTTACGGCCAGCACTGATTATGCTTCGAAGCCAATTTTTCAGTTATTTACAGAAATAGAGAAATATCCTGTTGGACTGAAAAACAACGCCGGAGGTTTTTATAACCATTTGCTGTTCTGGACAATAATGGCTCCTGAATCAGGACAAGCACCATCAGGTGACCTGCTGAAGGCAATCAATGAAACGTTCGGCAGCTTCGATAAATTCAAGGAAGTTTTCGGCAATGCAGGGAAGAAACAGTTTGGCAGTGGATGGGCCTGGTTGTTAGTTAAAGATGACGGCAAATTGGCTGTGAGTTCAACACCCAACCAGGACAACCCGCTGATGAGCACAACAGAGGTTCGCGGAATCCCGGTTCTGACGCTGGATGTTTGGGAACATGCCTATTATCTTAATTATCAAAACCGTCGTGCAGACTATGTGGATGCTTTCTGGAAAATTGTCAACTGGAAAGAGGTTACCCGTCGTTACGAAGAAGCTCTTAAAGCTGTAAAGTAGTCAGACGTTGGTTCAATCATGAACCAACCGAAAAAATAAATCCCGGACAATTTCGATAGACTTCGAAATTATCCGGGATTCTTATTGGATGCAATAATGATTAACTGTCAGCCACTATTGGTTGATCGTAGCTATTGCTTTACGGATGCGTGAAATCGTTTCCGGTTGACCGATCAAGTCGCAGATTTCGAAAATATCAGGTCCAAAACTACCGCCAACCAGGCAAAGCCGCAATGAATTCATTACTGTTCCGAAATTCCACCCTTTAGCTGTTACAAGTACCGAAAACGGCTCTTTAATTGCAGGTGCTTCCCATTGTTTCAACGTCTCGAAGAAGTCCGCAATTTCGCCCATGATGGCTGGAACATCATCTTTCCACCGCTTGCTGACCATCTTTTCGTCGTACGTTGTTGGTGACTGAAACAGGAAATAACTCTGATCCCATATTTCGGATACAAAATTGCACCGTTCCTTCACCATCCCGCATACCCTGGTTGCCATTGCCGGTTCAGCAATAACTCCTTTCTCTTTGAGGAAAGGGAGCAATAGCTCACCCAATTCCTCGTCAGACTTTTTGATAAAATATTGATGATTAAACCATTTCGTTTTTTCAGGATCGAAGCGTGCCCCGGATTTCCCAACTCTTTCGAGCGAAAATGCTTCGCAAAGCTCTTCCATTGAGAAGATTTCCTGCTCAGTTCCGGGATTCCAGCCCAGCAAAGCCAGCATATTGATAAAAGCATCGGGGAAATAGCCATCTTCGCGATAACCACGTGACGATTCACCGGTTTCGGGATCTTTCCAAAGGAGCGGAAATACCGGGAATCCCAACTTATCACCATCGCGTTTGCTTAATTTTCCCTTTCCGACAGGTTTTAAAATCAGGGGAAGGTGTGTAAAACGGGGCATCGTATTTTCCCAGCCAAATGCGCGATACAACAAAACATGTAACGGCATCGAAGGGAGCCACTCTTCGCCCCTGATCACGTGTGAGATATCCATCAGATGATCGTCGACCACATTGGCCAGGTGATAGGTTGGCATTCCATCGCTTTTAAACAAAACTTTATCATCCAGCAATGATGTATTGAAAGTCACGCTTCCGCGAATCAAATCGATCTCGGTAACATTCTCATTATCCGGCATTTTAAAACGGATCACATAATGAGTTGATGATGATGCCAATGATTTCCATTCCAATTCCGGAAGGGAAAGGGAATTTTTCATCCGGTTACGCGACAACGCATTATAAGTAAAGGTTTCTCCCTTTGCTTCGGCATCGTTACGTGCCTGGTCCAATTCTTCAGGGGTATCAAAAGCATAGTAGGCGTGGCCGCTTTCGAGTAACTGTTCGGCATACTGGCGATAGAGCTCTTTTCTTTCACTCTGACGGTACGGTGCATAAGGACCACCTTGTTTGGGTCCTTCGTCAATGGTTATTCCGCACCATGCCAACGCTTCCTGAATATAGTCTTCTGCACCAGGAACATAACGTGCCTGATCGGTATCTTCAATCCGAAGAAGGAAATCGCCACCATGTTTTTTGGCAAACAAATAATTGAATAATGCGGTTCGAACACCTCCAATATGAAGTGCGCCGGTAGGACTTGGGGCAAAACGAACCCTGACTTTTCTTTCACTC
>JANYLE010000278.1 GCA_025363795.1 Mariniphaga sp.
CATTGCCAATCCGATCAGGGCTCCTGTGAATCCGGCAATACTCCATCCACCATGAAACGATGACATTATGGGACGCTGGTAAAGCCTTTCGGCAGCAATTCCCTGCGTATTGGTGGCGATATTACACATATTTCCAAATACTCCGAAGAAGAAAAGACCAATTCCCAGTTGCCATCCCTGCGTTGCCAATCCAAGATTGGTCAGGCAAAGGGTATATCCGGGAAGTGCCAACAGGAGAATTTTACGACTACCGAAACGGGTGACCAGTTTTCCTGAAAAAGGCATCATAAGAAATTGGCCAACGGGCAAGGCAAATAAAATACTGCCAAATGCCGCATCACTGAGGTGAAGTGCGGTTTTAATATCGGGTATCCGGCTTGCCCATGAAGCAAAACAGAGCCCCATACTGAAATAAAAGAGCGCAACCGCCATCCTGATCCGCTTTTTATCAGCATGATGCTCGTGGATGACCTGTTCCGTTTTATTAATTGTTGTCATTAATGATTGCCTTTTCTACCCATTCAAGGGTTAGCAAAGAAGCCGGAAAGCATAATGCTTCCCGGCTTCTAAGATATTATAATGGGTATTAAAACCTTTTCTTTCTGTCGCGGCGTTTAAATTCGCCACCACCTTCGGGTCTCCGGAAGCCACGTTCAAACCGTCCTCCGCGATCACCACCTCTGTCGCCGCCTCTGTCACCACCACGGTCGCCGCCATCACGTCCAGGGCTGTTAACCTCGGCATCAAAGAATGATCCTCTGAAGTTCATTCCCCGACTGTTTTTCAAAAAGGCATTGCCTGCCTGTGAATCAATTTCAACAAGGGCATGTGTTTTAAACAGTTCAATCTTTCCGATTTCAACATTTCTGCTTCCTGTTGCATCAATCACAAAAGTGATAATGTCTTTCGGAATTAATCCCTGAGACAAGCCAACATTCAGGCGGAATTGTGTCAATCCTTCTGATGAACCTCTACGTCCGTCGCGTCCATCACGGCTATCGCGTCCTTCACGTCCGTCTCTTCTGAGTCCGCTATCGCGTACATCAGGAGCATTCAGATCGGGGGTGTTGCCATAATATTCAATGAAGCGGTTGAACTCAAGCGAAACAAAATGCTTGATGAGTTCTTCTTTCGAAAGTGCTTCTAATTTTTCATACACCGAAGGTAGAAATGGATTAATCTCTTCCTCGTTGATCGTAACAGTCTGAAGTTTGTCAATCAGTGACATGAGCTGTTTCTCGCAAATTACTTTGCCAGACGGAACGGGCATACGAAGGAATTTCTTCCCGATTCCCTTTTCAATCATTCTGATTCTGCCCTGCTCTTTCATGTGAATGATAGAGATCGAGATTCCCGATTTTCCGGCACGACCTGTACGGCCGCTGCGGTGGGTATAATTCTCAATATCGTCAGGAAGGTTATAATTGATAATATGGGTAAGGTCGTTAACGTCGATTCCCCTGGCTGCCACGTCGGTAGCGATCAGCATCTGAACACCTTTGGTTCTGAATTTATCCATTACAAAGTCACGCTGTTGCTGACTCAGGTCACCGTGAAGTGCCTCAGCGCTATAGCCATCCTGAATTAACTGGGCAGCTACATCGGTTGTTTCCATACGGGTACGGCAAAAAACGATACCGTAAATGTCTGGAACAAAGTCCATAACACGCTTAAGTGCAGAGTAACGGTCTTTCGCATGAACCATGTGATAGATATGCTCAACATTGTCGGCACCACTACCTTTTTTCCCTACCGAAATTTCGATGGGGTCGGTCATGTAATTTTTTGCAATTGCTGCAATCTCTTTCGGCATGGTAGCTGAGAAGAGCAACGTGTTTTTTGTTTTCGGTGTTTTTTCAAGAATTGCGTCAACATCTTCCTGAAATCCCATGTTCAACATTTCATCAGCTTCATCGAGTACAAGAATGGTTACCTGTGAAAGATCGACTTTGCCTTTTCTGATCATGTCATGTAAACGACCAGGCGTTGCGGCAATAATATGGGTGCCTTTGCGCAAAGCAGTTAACTGGGCGCCGATATCTGCACCACCATAAATTGGGGTGATCACAACATCGGGCAGGTACTTTGCATAATCCGAAATTTCTCTGGCGATTTGAACACAAAGTTCACGGGTCGGGCTGATAATTAATGCCTGAGGAACTCTGTTTTTCGGATCGATAATCTGGAGTATTGGAAGACCAAAAGCTGCGGTTTTACCGGTTCCGGTCTGTGCGAGTCCAACAATGTCGGTGGGTTTTTTCAGGAATAAGGGGATAAACTGTTCCTGGATTGGGGAGGGTTGCTCGAAGCCCATTTCCTGAATCCCCTTTAGGATTCTGGGGTCGAGACCCATTTCATTAAATTGCATCATCTGTGTTTTTTTGCGGGTGTTATAGCTCTCTAATGAACCACGTACCCGACTTATTATTATCTGAAAAAAATAAATTTCCCTAAGCGGGAAAAGTGGCGCAAGCTACAAAA
The DNA here is from genome assembly GCA_025363795.1 of Mariniphaga sp. Lineage (GTDB taxonomy): Bacteria > Bacteroidota > Bacteroidia > Bacteroidales > Prolixibacteraceae > JAAFHB01. Next base: position 2,482 of record JANYLE010000278.1, read on the forward strand.
TATTTAGCAATAAATGCGTAGATTTCTAAATATTTGATTATGGAGGGGCAGCCAGAAGGCAAAAGCCAGAAGAGATGCGATTAATCGCATCTGTACAGACCTTTCCTACTACCTGTTTCCTTCTGCCTATTTCTGTCTGAAATAGAGCTGTATAGGGATTCCTTTGAAATTGAAATTGCTCCTGATTTTATTCTCGAGGTATCTTTTGTAAGGATCCCGGATGTATTGGGGAAGGTTGCAAAAGAAAGCAAAACTTGGAATCTTGGTTGGTAACTGGGTGATATATTTAATTTTAACGTATTTTCCCTTGTAAGCTGGCGGTGGATAAGCCTCAATAAAGCCCAAAAGCAATTCGTTCAATTTTGAAGTTGGAATATGGCGATTTCTGTTTTCAAAAACCATCATCGCCTCTTCCAGAATTTTAAGAATCCTTTGCTTAGTCAATGCCGAAGTGAAAACAATCGGAATATCGACAACCGGTGAGAACTTCTCAAGGATATCGTCCTCAAAATTCTTCATGGTCGCGTTATCCTTTTCAATAAGGTCCCATTTATTCACGACGACTACAATCCCTTTTTTATTCCTGTGGATAAGGTGAAAAATAGTAACATCCTGAGCTTCAACACCACGTGATGCATCAAGAACAAGGACGCAGACATCTGAATCTTCGATGGTACGAACCGATCTCATTACCGAATAGAACTCCACATCTTCGGCAACTTTTGCTTTTTTGCGTAATCCAGCGGTATCAACAAGGATAAAATTGTGACCGAATTTATTGTAATGTTGGGCTACTGCGTCGCGTGTTGTACCTGCAATCTCAGTAACAATGTGACGATCCTCGCCAACTAATGTATTGATAATAGATGATTTACCTACGTTAGGTCGTCCAACGACAGCAATTCTTGGAATCGCTTCATCAGCTTCTTCTTCAACTACTTTGGGGAGAAGGTCAACGATTTCATCGAGCAGGTCACCTGTTCCGGAACCATTGATCGACGAAACGCAAAAGAGTTTTTCAATACCTAAAGCGTAGAATTCGTTAGCATCAAGACTCCGCTGGTGGTTATCTACTTTATTGACAACTGTAACGACTGGTTTCTTATTTCTGCGAAGCAAATCATAAACTGATTCATCCAACTCCGTTAAGCCACTTTCGACATCAACGAGAAAAACGATCACATCTGCTTCCTGAATAGCCAGATTGGCCTGACGACGAATCTCTTCTTCGAACATATCATCCGATCCTGAAACGTAACCGCCAGTATCAATGATAGAAAACTCAACGCCATTCCAAATTGATTTGCCATAATTCCTGTCACGTGTAACGCCGGGCATATCGTCAACAATCGCCGCACGCGATTCGGTTAAACGGTTAAAAAAAGTTGATTTGCCAACATTTGGCCTGCCAACTATAGCTACTATATTGCTCATTATCTGTTTATTGTTTTATTGAATTTCGTAACCGAAATTGCGAAGCTGACTCTCTTTATCGCGCCAGTCTTTAGCTACCTTGACTAACATCTGCAGGAAGACCTTTTTTCCAAAAAATTCTTCCATGTCCAAACGTGCTTCGGTACCAACTCTTTTCAGTGCCTGCCCCTGATGGCCGATGATGATCCCTTTCTGTGTGTCGCGAGCCACATAAATGACCGCCATAATTGACAGCAGCTTAGGTTCATCCTGGAATGATTCTATTTCTATTTCGACAGAATAGGGGATTTCCTTATCGTAAAAGAGGAGGATCTTTTCGCGGATAATCTCCTGAGCGAAAAACCGTTCGTTTCTGTCGGTCAGTTCATCCTTTGGAAAAAACGGGGAACCTTCGGGAAGGTTGGCGAGGATGCGTTTAAAAACATAATCGAGGTTGAACTTTTCTTTTGCCGAGATTGGCATCACTTCGGCATTAGGAATAAGCTCTCTCCATTTTTCAACCAAAGAGACCAGTTTATCCTGATCGGTCAGGTCAATTTTGTTAATCAGTACTATTACAGGAACTTCTGCGTTTTTTATTTTTTCAAGGTAGTCCTCATTTTTCGAGAAATCTTCCACAACATCTGTTACATACAAAAGAACATCAGCATCAACAAGTGCTGTATTGACAAAGCCAAGCATTGATTCCTGAAGTTTATATGCCGGTTTTAATATTCCGGGGGTGTCGGAGTAGACGATCTGAAAATCTTCTCCGTTTACTATTCCTTTGATGCGGTGACGTGTAGTCTGCATTTTCGAGGTAATGATCGAAAGTTTTTCGCCGACCATCGCGTTCATCAAAGTTGATTTTCCTACATTTGGATTTCCTATAATATTGACAAATCCTGATTTATGTGCCATTGTGCCTGTAATTATTCCTGAATTTTTTGCAAAGATAGTAATTTCAGGCGAATAAGAAGCCTGCTCGTCTGGAGAGAAGGCGATAGGCGGGAACATGGAGAAAGTAGGGAGCGTATAGTTTTAGGAACGCCAAAGAACGAAACCTAATCCCCATTCGATAAAATCGACTTTCATCTGGTGTGCTTTGATTGAAATTGAAGGTATGACCCTTTTGGCAATAACATAGCGGATTCCTAATCGTTCATAGTAAAACGGATCAACGGGATTTGGATTTCGCAGGTAAATTCCCACCTGAGTGACAATCGAAAATTGATTAAATGTGAGTTCGTGACCTCCGAAAACGCCGACTGCCAGAATATTTCTGAGCGCATTTTCTTTCATCGAAAAGTAAAGGGCCCCCTCATCATCAAACAGGTCAATCCCGGCGCTCAGTCTGCTTTTATTACTGACTGTGCGGTAATAACCTGTGCTGATCGATCCGACGTAAATCTGGAAACTGTGTGTCGCCTCTTTTTTCCATCCCCAGGCACCGAAAGTCATTATTGATGAGCTTTTAACGATAGGTGTAACTGGTTCCGTATTTAGTTCTGTGGGCGATATTGGGAGTCTGTAACGCAATCCCGTTTCAGCCCCCAGCATGTTAAGTCCTTTATTCGGTTTGCTGGTATTCCCGTTCGAATAGTGATATCCACCTGCATAGAGTAGGAGTTCCAGATTTTGACTGATCCGGAAGCTTGTGTTAAGATTGATAGAGGCATAAGCCGCACATTTCGAGCCTATTGCTACATTTCGCTGGTCTTCTTCAAGGAATGGGTTAAACCCCCAGGCTAATCCCAGATGAAATCCAAGGTTTAATTTTAATTTTGATTCATGCGTCAATGGAAGATTTAAAAAGGAATATAACGCAGTTGGATTTCCGAGGTAACTTTTTGTGAGGTTGGTGTGGGACAGCCCGATACCTATTTCCGGATAGTTATAGACGCGCTGCCAGTTCTTTTGCCCCAATGTTTTTATCCCTATTCTTGCATTAAAAAAGGTAACTGACCCAGCAATAGGCTTCAGTTCGGGGTGATGCGCATAAAGCTGACCACCGCCACCTGTCAGATCGAAAAAAAAGTTGTTGCGCTGGGCTTCACAACTAAAATGAATCAATAAAATGAAAATCAAAAAAAAAGAGTACCGTTTAGCCATTGATATACTGTGAAAAGCTGTTTTTCCAACCGGATAAAATCCCCAACTTTTGTTTCTGGTTTCAAATATAGGGCTCTTTTGCTTATTTTTGCCTTTAGAAATCATAAAATTGTTAATGATGATCAGAAAAACAATTATTCTGTTTATTTTCCTTTCGATGATTCTTTTTAGTGGAATTCTGGTAGCTGAAAATTCGAACAACCCTGCTCAGGGAATGGAACTTCAAGTCCCTCATAATCAAAAGACAGACTCACTAAGATGGAGCGTTAATTACCTGAACAAACTGCTGTATTCCAATGGTGAGTGGTATCTCACCGATAACTCCTACAAGAAGCCAATCCAAGGTGTATTAAACTATGCCGAAAATGATCGTTTGGATACGGTATTGGTAGATGTCAAACGACTGTTAAACGATAGTAAGGTGGTTTATTTGATGGACAGACGGCCGCAGGATATCCGAAATCACGCAGGTATCCCGGGTTATTTATCAGATGAAGAGATCGGAAAAGGGGTGGAGGATATTAAAAAGAGAGTTATTGATAGTTTGAATATCAGTAGTATAATAGTTCCAATGCCATTGATGGAAGCTGCGTTATCAAAAGCCCCTTATGTCCCTGCAGGAAACCCCGACTCCTTATTGGTTTGGGAACGGAAAAAACTTCCTTCGGAATTTGTAACCAATCTGAATAACCGGATGGCTGCAATGCAGTTCTCGTCTGACACCACGGCAACAGCAAAGGATTCGATCCGTCGTCAAATTTTTGCGTCCTATCGGGCTGCATACAACGATTCGGTAATGAACAGCTGGCGCGACAGGGTAACTTTTACCTATC
>JANYLE010000293.1 GCA_025363795.1 Mariniphaga sp.
TCTTCATTCAGAAGATCCAACTACTTGTAAGATGAGAAAACAACTGATTCTCCTGTTGCTCTGTTTTTTAGCTTTTACTTCCTTTTCTTCGCCAAAAAAAATGCCGGAGGCTGTTCGCGTTTCGTATCAAACGGTTGTGAATAGCAAAACAAGGACGGACGGTCCAGTCAATTGGCTGTTGTGTTCGCCCGTTGCGGCAAAATCATATACAGGAAATGATCCCAAAAAATTACTGCCAACAATTGCAAAAGAGGCGAACTATATCGATTTTGTGCAGCAGAAAACTTTCCAGGTCGCCCAGTTTTCAGATGGAAAGATGATCAATTCACCAACGGCATTTTCCGAATATCCGGTTTTGGAGTCAACCAGTGAAATGGCTGTTATTCTGGGTTATACCTGTAAGAAGGTTAAAACATCCCTTCGCTCCAATTCTATTGATATCTGGTACACCACTGATTTGGGCGTTAAAGGAAGCCCGGCAATGGCTTATGGGATTCCGGATGGTTTGGTATTGAAAGTTGTGCGGAATGGCAATTATGAGATTGTGGCAACTGAGGTAAAGTTTTTAAAAGCCAAAGAGATTGAACCTATCCTTCCGCTCGAAATGGGCGAAAGCATGGCGTTGTCGCTCTATAAACACAGGATTACCGAAAACCTGATTACGACAGTTACAGTTTTCAATGATGAGCAAATCAGTTTCGGAAACGAGATTAACAATCCGGCTGATTCAGATTCATCAAAGACTTTTAAATATTCTTCAGGAACGGTGCTCCTAAAAAAAGTAAAATTACCTGTTGTTCCTGACGACACTGAGTTGTTTGTCGAATTGTACCAGCATTCAAACGGTGATGCTTACGATCGTACGGGTTCCGTTTTTATGATTCCACAGGACAAGGAAAAGTCATTCCTGGAAGGATTAAAGAATGGCGTGAAAAGTCTGCCTGCTTTTAAGGCGAAAAATGGAAAATCGTACCAGGGAGTGGTGGCAACCGATAACTATTCACCGCTCGTCGAAATTATGCGTTTTTTCACCCCGTTTGGGATCGGTCAGTTCAACGATAAAGTCACTGTTTACGGCCAGCATTGGGAAGATTCGACGTTGTACAAACAGGAAGTAACCGATTTATTGCCGCTATTGCAGGGAGAGCGTTGGATAGGGATTTTTATCGGTAATTACGATAAAGGTGGCCATAAAGCCAGCCTTAAACTGAAGTATTACCCCGGAAGCATGGAAGTGTCAGATCAGCCTTCTAAAAAATATTGGACAATGCCACTTTTCAACACGTTGAATGTGATGGAAATGTCGGGGCAGGAATACGGAACCATGTTCGAGAATGATTCTCTCAGCACAACGATTACGGTTCCGGAGGGGGTAAAAAATATTCAGATGCGCTACATTACGACCGGTCACGGCGGATGGGGGGGTGGCGATGAATTTAACCAGAAACCGAACACCGTATTGCTGGATGGTGCTGTTTTGTTTCAGTTTACCCCATGGCGAAGCGACTGTGCAACCTTCCGCAAATACAATCCGGCCTCCGGAAACTTCTGGAACGGGATTACTTCGAGCGATGGCAGCCGATCCGGCTGGTGTCCCGGCACAGCTACTAACCCCGTGTTTTTCCCTGTTAAAGAGCTCAAACCCGGAAAACATAAAATCACTGTAGCTATCCCGATGGGTAAAAATGAGGGTGGCAGTTTTAGCGCCTGGAATGTCTCTGGAATCCTGATCGGGGAATATGAAAAATAATGCTGAACTCTGATTAATAACAGGCTAAAAGAGGAGCCATTTAAAATACTGAAACCGGCTGGATTTTTTCTGGCCGGTTTTTTACTTTAATAATCAATTGACCCTTGTTGATTATCAGTTTCGGATTGTTGAAGCAAGTGTCTTTTTATCTTTAGCTGTTCTACGCGAACAGAGGGAGTTTACCAGATTGATTCTCCTTATGTAAACAAATTCTGAATCCGTGCGTTAAAAGGTGAAGTTGTAATTCTGATTTGATTCAAATTGGAAGGCCATCTTTTAATGCAAACAACTGAATTGACCGCAATGGAGAATACATTCTACAATTTTTCAGCAACAACCCTTCAGGGGAAAGCTAAAAATATGAACGATTACAAAGGCAAGGTAGTCGTTGTTGTGAATACCGCAAGTAAATGCGGGTTTACGCCACAGTATGCCGGATTGGAGGAATTAAACCGCAAATACAGCGACAAGGGGTTGGTTATTATAGGGTTCCCGTGCAATCAGTTTGGGAAGCAGGAACCAGGAACATCGAAGGAAATTTCCGAAGGATGCCTTATCAATTATGGGGTTAGTTTTCAGATATTTGAAAAGATCGAAGTTAACGGTGCTGGAGCTCATCCGTTGTTTGCTTTCCTAAAAAAACAGTTACCCGGTTTTTTAGGAGGCCGGATTAAATGGAATTTCACCAAATTTGTAATTGATCGTGAAGGAAAGGCGGTCAAGCGTTTTGCCCCTATGACCAAACCCAGTCAGATGGAGAAATACCTCGGAATGCTTCTTCGTAAGGAAATCTAAGTGGCTTGCCTTTTCGATTGGTATTCAATGGGGATGCAATTAAAAGATTTGTTGCTCTTTAATAATTTGAGATATGAGAAGGTTATTTACGCTATTATTTTCGGTGATCTGTTTATCAGGATATTCCGTTAATCATTACATTTCCAATAAAGGTAATGACAGCAATAACGGGATATCTGCATCAACTCCTTGGTTGTCTGTTTCAAAAGTCAATAAATCGATGACCTTGTTTTCAAACGGGGACAGTATTCTTTTTCGAAGGGGTGACACTTTTACAGGGCAATTAACCGTCACAAAATCGATTGTTGTCGGAGCTTATGGAACAGGAGCAAAACCCGTTTTCAATGGTCTTGCGATGCTTTCGAACTGGACTAATTTGGGCAATGGAATATGGGAAGCGGCTTTGCCGGATGGCAAATCGAACCTTAATCTCGTTACGATTAACGACACTATTAAAGCGGTTGGCAGGTGGCCTAATACCGGATTTTTAACCTATAATAGTCACAGTGGGACGATATCTATCACGGACAATGAATTAACTGATGCAATTAATTGGAAGGGAGCGGAATTGGTGATAAGGGGCTGTCCATGGCTGACCTCGGTAGTTCCTATTATCGGACAAAAAGGTGGAACGCTTTTTTATACCTCCTTTTATTCTGTTGTGGATGACAAAAACGGGTACTTTATTCAACGGGATATCAGGACGCTTGACCGGTTTGGGGAATGGTATTTTGATAATTCTGCAAAGAAATTGAAAGTGTTTTTTGGAGGATTAAACCCATCTAATTATAGCATAAACGCCTCTGTCAGGGATACGATGATTTATACCGGAACGACTTCGCACGTAACGATTGAAAACATCCGTTTTATTGGGGCTAACGTGGCAGCCGTTTATGGAACAAAGGCATCGGGAACGACGGTAAAAAACTGTAGCATCGAAAAAAGTGGGAATTACGGTGTTTATTTATGTCCACAAACCTGCTCCACCGTTTCAAATAACACGTTTAACCAGGTACTAAATACGCCTATAAAAGCATCCAACAATTCCACTGACGGATCAAATTTTACTATAGCCCATAACACCATCCGTAACACTGGAATGATTGACGGAATGGCAAGAAATGAAATTGACCAGCAAACCGGGATTGTTGCTCCGCCAAGGTCATTGATTGAATACAATCGTATTGACACTATCGGCTATAACGGAATCAGGTTTAGCCAGGATAGTTCGACTGTAAGGTATAACTATGTCCACTATTGTGTGACGCATAAAAATGATGGTGGTGGATTGTATGTTTACGGAGGCGATGGAATCACAACAAACAGAACGTATGTTCATCACAATATCGTTGACAATAGTGTTGGTTATATCGAAGGAATAGTAAAAGGTTCAGGAATTATTGCCGATGGGATTTATCTTGACCGAGGTGCAAACAATATTGAAGTGACCTATAATTCAATCAGTAATTGCCAGAAAGGGGTGGGATTATCTTCTTCTGGCTATGTTACCTTTTCTCACAACAACATCTACAACTGCCAGAATGGTATTGCTCCATACCGACTAGATAAGGCTTATCAACAAATTTCGAATATGGTGATTACCTACAATGTTGTAGTGACAACCAGGATTAAGGACAACCCATTTTATTTTTTAAACGAGAATCTTTCTGAAATATCATCCATCGGGACTTCCGACTACAACCTCTATTTTGCCCCAAATACCACTTTTTTCAAGACATGGTTAAATAAAACTCCTTGGACAATCACGTATCATTCTTTGGGTGAATGGCAATCTGCAAATCACCTGGAAACTCATTCAACTTTAATGGATATAACTAAACTGATGTCTACTATGAGGTATGTATATAACGAAACTGAAACAGCAAAAACTGTCAGGCTTAACTACCCGATGAAGGATGCTTATAAAAACAAATACCATTCTTCAATCACCTTGCAGCCATTTACTTCTGCGATATTGTTTGCGGATCCAAATCCATAACCTTAAAGCAGAAAAAGTGCAATCCCAATTATTGAGGTTGCACTTTTTTTATTTCCAGCACTTAGTAATGGAGCCTGTTACCTAAACTTAATAGGCTCATTTTCATATTTCAGATAACCCCAATTCTCCCAGCGCGATCAGATTCAGGCAATTTTGATGATTTCGCTTGGTGAGATCATCATCCCAGATTTGCAAATCGGGCAGCGAGACAGCGAAATAGTCGAGTTTAAATAAATCATTAAGGTGTAATTTTCCAAAACTGATCAGTGTTTCAAATCGTTCCCTGGCCACTTCTCTTTTCTGTAATTTGATCAGCGCCAATCCCTGGTAAAATATGGTATCGGGTTGTTGGTCATTGTAGAAGATAGCTGGTGTCGGCTCTTTTAATCCGCGGGAAGCAATTTGCCAGCACTCGGTGGCGCGATCTGGATTTGCCAATCCGTCGAATGCACATCCAAGCCAGTAAAATATTGTATTTTCCTGTGCGCCATAGAGTTTTCCTTCACCCAAATTATCCGGATAGTGCTGTGCCTGAGTTAGCAATTTAACAGCCTTTTCGAACTCTTTTGCTTCAATAGCTTTTTTCGCCATTTCGGTAATACTTAAAACATACTGCCCGGTTACTTTTCCTTCGCCCCCTTCCCACGGATGGAATTTACGCTTGCTGATGAGTTCGAAGGCTTTCCCATACTGACCAAGCGTGTTACAAAGAGAGGCTCGTTCAAGGCAAAGATCATCCCGGTAATCTACAAGTTCAGGATACTTTTCAAGCTTTTCAAGCCGCTTTTCAGCGGAAAAGTTCAGCCGTTTGTAAAGCTGATCCAATTCCATCAAAATACGGGAATCGGTTTCGTCCAAAGCAAACGCTTTTTCGAGTTCTGCCAATGCTTTTCCAGTTGCATTTTGCTTGTTGAAATACGCTAGCGCGAGGTTCCTGTGAACGGTTGGAAATGCATCATACAGTTTTACTGACAGTTCCCAGTTGGCAATTGCATTATCGTATTGACGGTTGTTGTACCAGAAATTACCCAGGTAATAAGGCGCCTTGGCATCAGCCGGATTTTGTTTTAGGGCCCATTCCAAAACCATTACGGCTTCGGGTTGATTCAGAAAACAATAGTCAGGACAAGCTTTTGCCGCTTCTTTCAAGGCTTCTGCTGCAGCGGCATGATTCCCGTTTTGAGATTCGAACCAGGACTTGTAATATAACGCTATCGGGTAAACGGGTTTCTCTTTTTGTTCACTGATTCCGATACTGATCAGTTCAATGGCTTCGCCGAACAATCCGGCAAATGCGAAATCGAGGGCAAATTCGATGTAGGTGTGGATGTTGCCGCGGATAAGAGTTTTTAATGCAAACAGGTCTTCGACGCTGTCTGGTTGGAGAAGGCATTTTTCAAATAAAATCCCGAAATTGAATTTATCCAAATCCAAAGATTCTTCGATGAGTTTGTCTGCTTCGTGAGTATTACCCAATTTTCGCAAAATGCTCGCTTTTAACTGTCGTGCCTTGTGGTTGTGCCAGTTTTTGATCAGGGAACGGTCGATGAGGTCTAACGCTTCGTCCCAATTGTGACGGATACATTCGAGTTGAGCCAATTGAAAATAGCCGCTTCCCATGAAAGCATCGTTCCAAACCGATTTGTAAAACGCATCGTAAGCTTCAGTCTCTCTTTGCTGATAACGGAGCGACAGCCCAAGGTTGTAAAAGGGTTCACCATCGATTGGATTTGGATTACGTTCTGTCAAAGTGTCGATTGATTTCCTGAAATAGCTTTCCGCTTCCGCGAATTTGCCACGTCTCAATAACCATAACCCAATTGCATTGTTGCACCGGCTATCTTTTGGGTCGCGACGTAAACCTTCCTTGTAGTAATCAAGCGGATCGTAGGTGGCATGGCGGTATTGTTCAAGGTGCAAACCATTGAGGTATAACTGTTCGCAGCTTTCTATCTCTTCCGGAAGTTTAGCTGGCTTTGCGGCCTCCGGAACTTCCTTTTTTCCTTCGGATTTTGGCTTCCAGTTCACGAGAATTTTTCGTTCTGAAGTCAGAATTTCAACTTCCAGTATATGGGGATCGGTAGCAGGTATATCAATTGTTTTTTCATACGAGGTTAAAGGACTAAAATCAAAAGCCTCGTCCAGTAAAATCTTCCGTCCTGCTTTAAGAATTACTTTTCCTGATGGATAGGCAGCAGTTGTATAGGCTTTAATTGTGACTTTCCCATTCCCGGTTTCGAGATTGACCATTGCCTCTTTAGTGGCATTTTTCACGACACCCAAGTCACGGTAAGGCATAAAATACTGTGAGAATGTCTTTTCCTCACCTGGCATAATCCACGAAAAATCGGGTTGGTTGTCCGTATAGACACCGCACATGAGTTCGATATAAGGTCCATCTTCGTCCGTCAGGTTGCGGTCCCACGCCTGACCAAAGTCGCTGTTACCCCATGTCCACTGTTTTTTGCCGGGCGAAACATGGTGATTAGCAACATGGAGCAATCCACCTTTGCTGTCGTTTTCGTACCCCCCTACGAAATTATATTTCGAAGTAATAGCCATGTAGGAAGTTGGTACGGGAATATTTTTATAGCGCGAAATATCGGTACCCGGCGAGTAATCAACTTTGTAGTAGGTCCCCTTGGCAATCGGAAATTCCGTTACATCGCGCTTGCCATGATCGAATACGGCATTCACATCGGGTGGAAAAACCGACTGATAATCATCATTCACCTTCACAGCCGGATTAGCCCACCAGAGGAACGTTTGCGGGAAGTTAGTGCGATTGAATAACTTCACTTTAATTTCCATATATGCCTTGTCAGGATAAAGCGTAAAACCGGCCATACCACGTGTACGAAACATTCGTTCCACCTCGCTGCACCACACAGTTATGCTGCCATCTGCATTTTCCTCAATGCAATG
>JANYLE010000305.1 GCA_025363795.1 Mariniphaga sp.
AAGAGCATTTGCATGCTAAAGACAAAAGCTATTTCGCTCCCACGCCCGAATGGGATGATAGACGTTCTCATGACAGAGTATTTAGTTAGTGTTTATATTAAAAGCGGAGAGTAAATCCTTTCCGCTTCTAATATTTCTTATAAGATATACCTACTATGAATAAAAAATTAAGTTTGTCATTATTAGCGATTTCAGCGATTTCATTTCTTAGTTCTTTCTACTGCCTTGCTTCTGATGCTGTTTCAATTGGTGGTCCTTTATTGATTGCTGCTTTTATTGCATTGGCCTTGGGAGTCAGGGGTTTTCAGTCTGCAAAAGGATTCTCTTACACCATCTGGATTTTTACGGCAGTCACCGCTTCGATGTTCTATCCGCAATTTTTTGTCTCGGTTGGAGAATTCCAGCTCAAATTGTTGATCGTTCCGCTCTTGCAAATCATCATGTTTGGTATGGGATCGCAAATGAGTTTTGAGGATTTTACGGGAGTAATAAAAATGCCAAAAGGGGTTTTCATCGGAGTCGGGGCGCACTATATGATAATGCCGCTCGTCGGATTTGGTATAGCGCATATCTTTAATTTCCCACCCGAAATATCAGCAGGAATTATCCTGATTGGTTGTGTTCCAAGCGGCCTGGCATCCAATGTTATGTCCTATATTTCGAGGGCAAATCTGGCATTGGCAGTCACGATTGGTGCCATTTCAACTTTACTATCACCTTTTGTTACCCCATTTTTAATGAAATGGCTTGGAGGACAATATATTGAAGTGAATTTCTGGAGCATGATGCTTGATATTCTGAATATGATTATCCTGCCTGTTGTTGCCGGATTTATTTTCAATCTTTTTTCAATCAGCGGGAAAGAGAAGATGCGATCAAAAATCATCCAGTTAATTGCCTATTTTGTGATTATCCTGCTGACGAACCTGGTTTATATGAAGTCGAAAAATGCTGATCTTGATGGCTTTTTCTTGGCATTTGCCAAATCGTTGGGTTGGTTTTACGTGCTGCCGATGGTTGGTGCAGTTTTGATTCGGTACTATATGAAGGGGGACAACCAGTGGATGGGGAAAGTCCTTTCATTTATCTCGATGCTTGGGATTGCCATTATCATTACAATAATTACGGCTGCAGGTCGCGATAGTCTTTTGAAAGTTGGGGTACTGCTTATTATCACAAGTTTTCTGCATAATATAACCGGATACACATTGGGCTATTCTATTTCATGGCTCTTCGGAATGCCTGAAAAAGACAGACGTACAGTTGCTTTTGAAGTGGGTATGCAAAATGGCGGACTTGCTTCGGGTTTAGCCCTTCAGATGGGAAAGCTTGCAACAGTGGGACTTGCTCCCGCAATATTCGGACCGCTTATGAATGTGACCGGTTCCGCGCTTGCAACCTGGTGGCGAAGTAAACCACCTAAAGGAGAGGATGAAAATCTTGCGGCTAAAACTGACTTACAAAATAATTAAATTCTGCAATCGACCCGAAATATGTCGTCTGGCAAACAACTAAAATGAACGATGTTTGCCAGACAAACATGTAAGATATAGTTGATTTATTGATAGCTGTCAGCCGGATTACTGCAGTGCGTGGATTTGTATTTGCCTTGAATCGTTTCGCCATTCCTATAGAAAACAGGCACTTGATCTCAAGGTTTATTACCGTTTCAGATAAATGATTCATAATCACTTGAGTTCAATTGATATGAAAAACAAGTTTGATATTTCTAAGTTGAAAGGAAAATTAAGCCATTTGAGGGATTGGATGAAAGACAATCATTTCCCTCCCAGGGTGCTGTTTTTTTTAATGGGAATTATATCGACTATTTGGTTTTTAGTCAGGGTCATTCCCAAACCTTCGCGGGCAACCTATCCGTGCATGCAGGTAGCCGCTCCGTTTATGTCAGGATTTGTTATTTATATGATTTCGCTTGGCGGAATTACCCTTGCTTTACGAAAAGCCAGGCAGAACTTCATCAATGCCAGGTACATCGCTACAGGTGGTTTTATAATTATGGCAATTGCAGCCCTGGTTTTTTCCGTTACCCGAAGTACTCAAGATTCCTATGCGAAAAACCCGGTTAAAACCGGACCTGACGACGGACCAAACCAACCTATGGGCGAAGGCCGGGGTGTAAATCCGGGGCGCGTAATCTGGGTTTGGGATCCGAAGGCAACAAATGCTGATTGCGTTAATGCTTTCGATTTTTATAAACCCGAAAACACCAATCAGGGAGTGGTCAACCGGATGGTGGTTGATGGAGTTAAAAAGCTAAGCGGGAAGACAAATTTGTACGATTCATGGAATGCTCTTTTTCATTATATTAATTACAAAAAGGATAAGACTGACAAGGGATATACCCAGGGTGAGAAAATTTTTATAAAGATCAATCAGGGTACTGCAAATGGCAAACTAACGGATAAAGACCGAAATAGTGGGTTCTATATTTCGAAAAAACTAACGGAAAGTCCGGAGGCAAAATCAGGTAATGCCGGAACCTGCGAAACCTATCCAAACATTGTACTCGAAATATTGAGAGAATTGGTCAACGTTGTTGGAGTTGATCAAAAAAACATATCAATAGGCGATCCGATTAGCCACATTTTCGGACACAATTATGAGGCTTGGGCGACTGAGTTTCCCGATGTCGTTTATGTCGACAAATCATCCTCGAATTTTGGAAGAACCCTTATCCATCCAACAACGAAAGACCTTGTTTATTATTCCGATAAAACGCAGAATGACAAGTTGTATGATATTATTGAGAATGCAAATTACATGATCAATGTAGCAAATCTGAAGCCTCACGGCCGGGCAGGAATTTCCCTGACTGCCAAGAATCATTTCGGATCTCATGCCAGGAATTCAGCATTTCATCTTCACTATTCTTTAATATCGCCGGTATCGTTGGGTAATCCATCCAACAGTGGTTACGGAAAATATAGGGTGATGGTTGACCTAATGGGAAGCCGCTACCTTGGTCAAAATACGCTGTTATATGTTGTCGATGGTTTATATGGTGGAGGATCGAATGAGACGAAAGTTCCGGTGAAATATTTTATGGCTCCGTTCAGAAACGACTGGAGCAATTCGATCTTTTTATCTCAGGATCAGGTTGCACTTGAATCGGTTTGTTATGATTTTCTCCGAACAGAGTGGAATGGTACTTACAAACATAGCCCGGCAAATAATGCTTATGAATCAATACCAAATGTAAATGGAGTAGATGATTACCTTCATCAGGCAGCTGATCCGGCTAATTGGCCCAAGGGCATCATTTACGATCCGGATAATTCAGGTAAACCGCTGGCCAGTCTTGGTGTTCACGAACATTGGAACAATTCCGGAAAGAAACAATATTCCCGCAATCTTGGCCTTTCAAACGGGATAGAACTGATTTCAGTCCCTGACACACTGATTGGCAGAGAAAGTGCAGGAAGTTCTTCAGTGCCTGGCATACAGTCCAACTCAAAGGCTGAGGGCACTAAACCCGAACCGGAACAGGCAACTTCACCAGATAAACCTGTAATTAAACATGTTACTAAAAGGACTTCTGTGGTTAACTGTTCTTTTGATGGTGCGTTGGTGGCTAAAAACTTTTATTCGGTAGCTGTAGATGATGATAATGTAAAATGGTTTCTGACTGAGGCAGGAATTGTGAGTTTTGATGGAAAGTTGTGGCGTTTGCATAGTGCAAATAAAAAAATTCCATCACAAAATCTGAAAAAACTTGCTTACGATTTTTCTTCCTTCGGCAAAGAACTTTGGATTGCCACCCAGCAAGGTGCGACGGTTGCCTCCTTACCTGTTGATGCAAGATCGGGGGCAACTACCTATTATAAAGATAATTCAACAATCCTTAGCGAAAATGTACTCGCGATAGCCGTTGGCAAAGGTTCTTTGCGCTGGTTTGGAACCGATAAGGGGATTTCGGCTTTCTATAATAAGAAATGGCTTACCTATGCTTATCAAAGAAAATATCCGGAAGGACAGTTCATGGAGTATCCGATTAAAGCAATGGCAACAAGCCCTGACGGTGATTCACTTTATGTCGCAACTGAAGGAGCAGGAGTTTCGAGAGTTTTCCGTAGTAAGGTGGATGCGATTACAGGCGCTTCTGAATATTCCCAGTGGGGGCCGATAGAGATACCGTCGGATAATGTTTATAGTATTTGTATAACTCCAGATGGGACGCAATGGTTTGGAACTGATGCGGGTATTGCCCGGCATTCCGGATATAAAACACTGGAGAACTGGACCGTATTTAATACCGCCAATGGTTTGGTTGATAACTATGTTCAGTCTGTTGCTGTTGACAGAAATGGGAATATCTGGTGCGGAACCAAAGGTGGAGTATCTGTTTTTGATGGTAGTTCATGGAGCTCTTTTACTGAAAAGGATGGATTGACCAGTAATAATGTACTCTGTATTATGACTGATCGGGAAGGATTCGTTTGGCTGGGAACAGATAAAGGCATTAGCAGTTACGCTGATGGAAAATTCACCCGATACAAATAACTAAAACAGACGGGGGAATAAGGCAAGGAAATTGGACAAATGAAGCTATTGATTAAAAATTCTAAAGTTTAGGGATATTGAATTTATTGGAACGCGTTCAGAAAGGGTGCTGAATAAAATAATCAACCAAATTTTTAGGACGATAATTTGAATCGTTTTTAAACCGCTCAATGGCTGAAGGATGCAAAGACTCGTTGGTGTTTCCTTTTTCAGGGTTAACTACTCCTATGGGTCTGAAGTGCCTGGGTTGTAAGGTGTAAAATCCTTTATACGATTCATGCATCAACCCCATTGAGTTAGGAGTCATTGAAATGCTATCAAAATTCAGATTACAACTTTTCGCTTTTTCGAGCATCCATTCAAGGGCGATATCGGATAATCCGGTTTCGGCATAGCCACCACCAACATCTGAATGGACGCCTGGAAACCATACCTGCTCTAATTCCTGATCTTTTGAACCAGGTTGCTGATGCCATAATGCGGCTTCAAAATTCTTCCTTTTTTCATCAATCGCCAGGGCGTGAAAGGCATTACTGATTTTAGTAGATAAATCAGTATCGTGAAACTGATTTCGTTTGCTTACAATTCCTTTGAGAAAAAGAGGATTTCCAAGTGCTCCAACTGTATCCCAAACGCCAATAAATTTTATTTGCGTAACGTTTTCAACTGCAAACGTTTTTCGAAAGAGCGTAGACTCAATCTCCCGGGGTTGATAGAGAGGGTGTCGGGATCGGTAGATGGCATATGCCCTTTGCACCTGATCTAAATTTTCTATTTTTAAAATACCGGAATTCCTGATTAATCCTGATAAACTGCGTACTGTAAATGCGCCACGGCTAAACCCGAAAAGAAAAAGTTCATCACCAGGTTGGTAGTTATTGATAATAAAACGGTAGGCTTTTAAAATATTTGCCGAAATTCCGGTTCCTGTTGCGCCATCAAAAACACGCTTGATTAAATCACCTTCACTGCCAATCCCGGCATCATAATAGAGCATTTGGGTTGTTCCGTCAGTTGAGGTAGATTGTAGGGCATTAGCCATTTTAACAACGTTGGTTTGGCATGGTTTGCCATTTTCCATTTCATCCGGAGTATTCCAGGTACCGTCACAAAAAATTGCTATTCGTTTCATAACCTATAACTTCTAAGGTTTTGTATATTAAACGCCTTGATATGACAAGTTGCTGAAATTTGGCATGATCAATTGCAGACACAATTTGATGCCAAATGACTGTTCTCTTTTACGGGTTTTATACCTGCTTTTGTTTCAGATTACTGGTAGATAATTGATTTATTAGTTTTTGGTGTTTACAATTTTGGGTGATAGTTTACCAACGTTATTTAGATTTATCGGGATGTTCATTTTTTAGTCAATTATATCCGCTTCTAATTTCTATTGTTCTGACAACTCTTCCTCTTCCTTGTCTTGCGAAACGGCGACCTTGCGTGCATTACAGGCGATCATCAAATCAGTAGGTGATAATTTGATCTGCATGCCCCTTATTCCTGCACTGATATAAATAAAATCATGATTAAAAGCGGCTTCGTCGAGATAGACTGGAAAATTCTTTTTCATTCCCAATGGAGAGCATCCGCCTCGGATGTAACCGGTTAAAGGTTCGAGTTCTTTCATTTTGATCATTGCCACCTTTTTATTAGAGCTGGCAAATGCAGCTTTTTTCAGATTGATCTCCAATCCTCCCGGAATAACGCAGACAAAATTTCCGTTTTTATCGCCTTCCAAAACCAATGTCTTAAATATCTTGTCGATAGGTAGTCCCGCCGTTTGGGCAAGATGAATCGCACTTAAGTCAGCTTCGTCAGCTTCGTATTCCATTAATTCATAACTAATTTTAAGCCTGTCAAGAATTCTGGCGGCATTAGTCTTCTTCATTATTTCGCAATTTTTGAAAGTTTTCGTTCACCGCAATTTCGTATTTGACGAGATTGGCTGCTTTTTTAATGCGTTTAAACGTTTTATGGGCATTAGGAAAAGCAAAGCAAAAGTAGCTCCAGAATTTTTCCATTCGCATTAAAAGATGGCTACTGCCACTCAGCAGTTTAGAATGGCTGAGAAAGATTTCATCATGAAAATTCCGAAGAATTTCAGCTCTTCCATCATTTTCGGGCAAAGGATCGTTCTTCAAAAGTTGAGGAAGGAAAGGGTTTTTTAATATTCCGCGTCCAATCATCCACGTTGTGATGTCGCCAAACTGGATGTTGAGGCGATTAAGGTCTTCAGCGGTCAGAATATCACCATTGTAGATAAGGTTGTTTTTGAGCGCTTTGTGTACAGCTACAAATAGATCCTCATCGGGGATTTCCCGATACAACTGTTTGGCAAACCTTGGATGAAGTATAATTTCAATGAGTGAAAAATCGTTCAAAACTTCAATAACCTTGAAAATCTCGTCATGTGATTTCAATCCGGTGCGCAATTTTACCGAAACCTTGCAGTTGATTTTGGGCAATGATTCCTCAAGGATTGACTTTATTTTGTCAGGATGGGGGAGTAATCCGGAACCAAGTCCTTTATTGGTTACCATAGGATAAGGACAGCCGAGGTTCCAGTTGATTTCGTTATAACCATTGTCTTGTAATAGCCTGGCCAGAAAGATGAAATCTTCCGATTTGCCGGCAAGTATTTGCGGGACAAGCGGATATCCTAGGTTGTTTTCCTGCTTGATATCGCGCAGATGAGATTTTTTAATGGTTCCATCATTCTGCCTGACAATATATGGCGCGAAATATTTATCCACACCACCGAAATATTTTGCGTGGGCACTCCGGTAGATGAAATCGGTTGACTCCTGAAGCGGAGCGAAGTAAATTTTTAATTCTGATTCTTTCTGCATACTGCAAAAATAGTGATCTCTTGGCATTTATTCTAAACTTAAGGTGGTCTGATTTCTTCGGATGATAAGTATCATTCCTTTATTTTTTATCTTTGTGCC
>JANYLE010000318.1 GCA_025363795.1 Mariniphaga sp.
TGTAATGTTTCGGTTCACTGGTTTCAATTACTTCAATATTGAAGGATTTTCCTTTGTAGAGAACGGAAAACTCCTCATTACTTACTTTTACAATATCGACAATGAAGCGCGATACCGTCAAAACAGGAAGCAATCCGGACCGATCAGCAACGACAATACTATACGTTCCCCGATGCCCGGGAAAGTGGTCAAGGTGTTCGTTAAGCCCGGAGATCGCGTAGAAGTGGGGCAACCATTGATTGTGCTTTCAGCCATGAAAATGGAAAGTGAATTCAAGGCCGGCAACCGGGGCATTGTAAGAGAGGTACCGGTCACCGAGGGTGAAACAGTCGACACGAACCAACTTTTAGTCATAATTGACGAGGAAGAACCTGCGGAAATAAGTTAGTCCTTTCAGGTTAATTTGCATTTGTGGAGAAAGAAACAACCATATTCCGAAATTGAAGATGCAACAGTGATTTCATTAGCCGAATAGCAGTTGCGACCGCAAAAAAGCGAGGTGATTTCAGAATAATTTAAACAACAATTCAATTAATTACAATTATGCCATCACAAAAAGATAAATTCGAAAGGCTGAATGAGCGGAATCTTGAAGCAGAATCAGGCGGAGGTCAGGACCGGATTGACCGTCAACATGCTGCCGGAAGAAAAACAGCCCGCGAAAGGATTGACATTTTAATCGATCCGGGCACTTTTGTCGAATTGGACAAGTTTGTAATCCACCGCTCACACGATTTTGGGATGGAAGACAACAGGTTCTCCGGCGACGGTGTGATCACAGGTTACGGAAAGATAGATGGCCGTCTGGTTTACACTTTTGCACAGGATTTTACCGTTTTTGGTGGAACAATGAGCAGGGCCAATGCCGATAAGATTGTAAAGATCATGGATCTTGCCATGAAAATGGGAGCCCCGTTGATCGGGTTAAACGATTCGGGCGGCGCTCGTATTCAGGAAGGGATCGAAAGTCTGGCCGGATATGCCGATATCTTTTACCGGAATGTGATGAGCTCAGGAGTAATCCCCCAGATCTCAGCAATTTTGGGACCCTGTGCCGGAGGTGCAGTTTATTCGCCTGCCATTACGGATTTCATTGTGATGGTGAAAGATTCGAGTTATATGTTTGTTACGGGCCCCGATGTTGTAAAAGCCGTAACCCATGAAGAGGTGACCAAAGAAGAACTCGGTGGTGCGTCGACTCACCATGCCAAAAGCGGTGTGGCGCATCTGACAGCCGATAACGAAGATCACGCATTGCTAATGATCCGCGAATTGATCGGATACATCCCTTCAAACAATCTTGAAGAGGCTCACATGATCGATTGCAAGGATGATATCAATCGTGAAGACCCTAATCTTAATACGCTGATCCCCGACGATCCGAATAAACCTTACGATATGAAAGAGTTGATCCTCAGTATTGCTGACGATCGCAACTTTTTCGAAATACAACCCGCTTTTGCAACAAATATCATCATCGGATTTGCGCGATTTGGCGGAAGAAGTGTCGGCATTGTAGCCAACCAACCTGCCAGTCTTGCAGGGGTACTTGATATTAATTCATCGGTAAAAGGCGCGCGTTTCGTCCGCTTTTGCGATGCCTTTAATATTCCCCTTGTGACAATCGTCGATGTTCCCGGATTTCTTCCCGGCACTGCACAGGAATTTGGCGGCATCATCCGACATGGCGCTAAATTGCTTTACGCTTATGCGGAAGCAACAGTACCTAAAATCACTCTGATCACGCGCAAAGCCTATGGCGGAGCTTATGATGTAATGAGTAGCAAGCATATCGGATCAGATATCAATTTCGCCTATCCTTCAGCTGAAATTGCAGTAATGGGTGCCGAAGGAGCTGTAAAAATCATTCACCGCGAAAAAATGTCACCAGAGGAATTGGCACAAAAGATTGATGATTACCGCGAAAAGTTTGCCAATCCCTACAAAGCTGCAGAACTGGGCTATATCGATGAGATTATCCTTCCGGCTCAGACAAGGTTTAAATTGATTCAGGCACTTGAGATGACCCAGAATAAACACAAAACAAATCCACTGAAAAAGCACGGTAATATCCCGTTATAAAACAGAAAGATAATTTGATGCTTAAAAAAATAGCGACCAGCCTTTCAAAAGCCAGTCGCTATTTTTGTTTTGTTGAAATGTTACCCCTTTAACCTAAAGTCTATCCTGCGGGTGCCCTTAGTAGTCAACATTACCAATTCATCAAACCGATCCCGATCGTGAAAGGAGACATATCCGGTCCGCGTCCGTCCTTGAAAAAGGAGGAGAAATAATAGGTCCCGAAAACATTAAGCCCTTTGTACCCGATACGTGCTGTAGTACCGTAACGGAAAGGGTTGATATTGAAATCGCCACGACTCTTCGATTTGTCACCATCCTGTTTTACTTTAGTATGAGACCCAAGTTTCAAACCCCCGATCACACCACCTGAAACATAGAATTTTTTATCGTGTCCATTCACCGGAATCTGAAATTCAAGCATTAACGGTACAGTTAGAAACGAGGTGGAGAGTTTTGTTTTCGAGAGACCGGCCTGATTCAATGCAACGGGTTTAACGACGCCGTTATCATTTTCAATCGTGTAAGGATTAGAGAAACGGTAATCGTTAAAAGTAAGTCCAAGACCGGTAACCAATCCGATGTTCTTTTTATCTTTTTGCAAACCAATACTATATCCAAGAAAATTTATTCCTATTTCGTACGACTTATTCTGGTTCAGGTCCATAAAATTGGGATTTGCAGGATATTTACTATAGCCGACATTGGCAAACGAATTGATTCCCATCTCCAACGCAGCCCAGTGACCCTTAAACCTGGGTGAATGTCCCGTCCACGATTGCCATTCCTGGTCATCGAGCTTGTTTAATTCGACCTTGGAACCATGTTTCCCATCCGAAATAACCAATGCCTTACGTCCTACTCTTACTTTTACAGAATCACCACGTCCGTCGCGAATGTTTATCGAATTGCCGATCTTTACATCAGTACGGACATCTCCACCTTCCACAACAGTGACGACATTTTTCCCCAGTACCTTTACCCGGGTTGTATCCTGCGCTTTTAAAACAGCTGCACTGCAAACAAATAGAAATATCAGCGGTAAAATTAAATTTTTCATATTCTGAATTTTTGGTTTTGCAGTTAGGACGAACAACAAGGCGAGAAGTTACAATTGATGCTGATTTATTTCGGTCTTGAACAGGACAACAGTCCAACAAGACAATTATAATAACAGCAAATTTTTTCTGCCGATGCTGTAACAATCCATTCATCTGTGCGTCTTATCATTTGTAAACGCTTAACTGAATAGATGACAATTAGTGATTTTAACCGGGCTGTTGATTTGTGGGCTGATGGGCTTTACAGATTTGTACTGAAGAATATCTCTGATTCGGAGAAATCAAAGGATATTATTCAGGATTGCTTCGAGAAGATGTGGATTCACCGCGAAAACATCGATGCAGAAAAGGTTAAAGCATATTTGTTTACAGCGGCTCATCATACGATGATCGATGTTATTCGGAAAGAGAAACATGCAACATCACTCGACTGGAAAAAGGTAGCAGAACCCAGCGTTAATCATGGGTATAGCGACCTTCAGGAGGTGTTGCATAAAGCAGTACAACGGTTGCCCGAAATGCAGCGGTCGGTTGTAATGTTACGGGATTACGAGGGTTATTCTTATCGTGAAATCAGTGAAATCACAGGAATAACCGAAGTGCAGGTAAAAGTTTATATCTACAGGGCACGCGTTTTTTTAAAGAGTTATATCGGTCAAATTCATAGTGTTGTTTAACATGAAGATTACCAGGTCAAATTACGAAAGTTGGTTTATGGATTATCTCGAAGGTAATCTTGATGCTTCGTTGTCCGATGAATTTGCATTGTTTCTGAAGCAAAATCCAGATCTGGCGGAGGAGTTAAAGATGGGTGATTTAATCACACTCATGACCGATAAGACAATTCGCTTCGAAACGAAGGAAGAACTTAAAAAAACGATCAGCGATGCAGAAGCTGAATTTCAGGAACGTGCCATTGCCTATTATGAAGGAGACCTTTCGTTAAGCGAACGGATTAATTTTGAAGCGTGGCTGTCCGAAAATCCTCAAAACAGAAAGGATACCGAACAATTCGGACAGTTAAAATTGATAGCAGATCCCAAAGTGGTTTTTGCCAATAAAGACCAACTGAAAAGGAAAGGGAAAGTCCTTCCTATCTGGATTAAAGTGGCCGCTGCTGCAGCAATTCTATTATTCGCCTACCTGCTTTTACCGCCCGATAGCGGAGTACAACCCAAAATTGGGAATACGGTGGCAGTTATAAAGGAACCAACTCCAAAAAATGCAACTGTCTCCGACCTTAAAAAGCCCGTCGAGGAGAAAAAAATTGAAAATAGTTCTTCTGTTACAGGACAAAAGCGAATTCCGGGTACAGTGCCAGCCAAACACAAACAAAACAAGGCAGAAACGGTAAAACAAGCTGAACCGGAACAACCATTCCACGCGCCCGAACCTGAGACACCATTGCTAAAACCTCATGGTATTTCGTTTGGACAGCCGGTCAATACAAATTTGGCTGCAGTAAGACTTCGGGATACAATTGACGCCCATGAAGAGCTGCAATTATCGGAATTATTAAAAGTACAGTTAGCAGAAATACGGAATAGCGATGACCGCGAATTCTTGTCTACCGAACATTTAGGTCTTGCCGGCTTACAATTATTCGCGAAGCTAACCGGAAAGCGTTTAACTGCCCGAAAAGGGAATGATGGTGTCGTGAAATCGGTCTCCTATAATTCGAAAATACTCGCATTCTCGATCCCGGTAAACCGGTAAGGCCTTTTTAAAGATTTTGTATATTTGGACAAAATATAAAGATATGGAAACACCGATTAGCAGAATCACAATAAATCCAGAGATTTGTCATGGGAAGCCGACGATCAGGAATATGCGCTATACAGTGGAGCTGATATTGGATCTGCTTTCGTCCGGTATGACAATATCTGAAATTATTGAGGATTATCCGGCTTTGGAAGAGGACGACATTAAGGCTTGCTTAGCTTTCGCATCGCGACTGACAAGTGTTAAATCAATTCATAAGATCGGGGCATGAAATTCGTCATAGATGCGCAACTTCCTTATGCATTGTCTATGCATCTTAAACAAAAAGGATTTGATGTAATTCATACAGATGACCTGCCGAATAAGGAATTGACAACAGACAATGAGATCCGGGAAATCTCCGTAAAAGAGGATCGCATCGTCGTTACTAAGGATTCTGATTTTTTAGATTCATATTATATCAAAGGTATTCCCCCCAAATTACTACTGGTTTCAACAGGCAATATTAAAAATAAAGTGCTGTTCAATCTTTTCGAATCCAATATTGAAAAGATCATTGAGTTGTTTGGGCAATACTCGTTTATAGAATTAGATAACAATGAAATATTAGGCCACGAATAACAAGTGCCTTACTGCCTTAAAAGGACTAAAATCATGTAAAATCAGTCTCCTGCAATTCAAAAATCCACATTTTATCGGCACAATTATATCTGTGAAATGCAACATTATCAACTCATAGCGAACAACAACTCACTCTGAAGCAGATTTTTCCTATCTTATTACTGGTTTTTGTGATTGTTAACTGCAACATATTTCCCGATAACCTGTCTAATCCATCAGTTGCAATTATGAAACTTGGTCCTGCATTAAGCAAGGGTATTAAACTTACATGAAAAGAAAACAATAAAATTCTAAAATATGAGAACACTAAAATTGATCGCTGCGTTGGCGATAGCAATGCTATTCACAGCTTCGTGCCACCACCGGGGAAACAGAATTGTCATCAACGATGGCACGAACAAGCTCGACATCAACTATTCAGGTGAAATAAAATTTACAGAGGACGAGACGACGATTAAAAGCATCTCCCCTCGTGGTTATTTAAGATACCGGAAAAATGATAAAAGATTGGAAGCGCACAGCATAGCGGGTGGTGATTTCAAACTGGAGTTATATGATAATGGCAGGAAGCTGAGT
>JANYLE010000344.1 GCA_025363795.1 Mariniphaga sp.
CTATGGGAGAAACCAAAGGATCGGTATTTACCAACATCTTATGAAGAAATCCGGCAACAAGTTTATTCTTTTGCGGCGGGATTAATGTTATTCGGTCTAAAAAAGGAAGAACGT
Source organism: Mariniphaga sp. (assembly GCA_025363795.1). Taxonomy (GTDB): domain Bacteria; phylum Bacteroidota; class Bacteroidia; order Bacteroidales; family Prolixibacteraceae; genus JAAFHB01. The sequence goes on from JANYLE010000344.1 coordinate 115, forward strand.
GTAGGACTTCTCTCCGAAGGAAGGAATAGCTGGCTAGTCGGTGAACTGGGAATCCTTTATTGTGGGGCCGTGAATGTTCCGCTGTCGGTTAAACTCGAAGTGTCGGAGTTGAAGTTTAGGTTGGCACACTCTGGATCTAAAATGGTGATTGTATCAGCCAGCCAGGCTTCCAAGATGGCCGAAGCTGTCAAAGACTTACCTGAAATAGAATATATTATACATCTCGACCCAATAGAAAACCCAGGATCTAAGGACCTTTATTTCGAAGATATCAAGGCAAAAGGTCGCAACTTTCTTAGCCTAAAAGAGAACGAGGAAATGTTCGAGTCTGTTTGGAAAAGTATAAAACCTGACGACCTAGCCAACATCTCTTACACCTCAGGAACAACTGCGGATCCAAAAGGAATTATGCTGAGCCATTTGAATTATACTGCTAATGTTATTCAGGCAAATACGGTTCTCGAAATTTCAGACACATACAAAACTTTGGCAGTTCTCCCGTGGGACCACGCTTTTGCACATACCGCCTGTCTTTATACTTTTATGTATAAGGGAGCTTCAGTCGGGTCGATTCAGACGGGTCGTACTCCTATGGAAACGCTTCGAAATGTACCCATTAACATCCAGGAATTTGGTCCGGATATCATGATGAGTGTTCCTGCACTCTCCAAAAATTTCAGAAAGAATATCGAAAAGGGAATTCAGGCAAAAGGAAAAATCACTGAAATGTTATTCAACCACGGATTAAAAGTGGCCTACCTCTACAACGGTGACGGATGGAATCGTGGCAAAGGGTGGCGTATACTACTTAAACCCGAATATGCACTGCTCGACAAAATCCTGTTTTCGAAAATTCGCGAAGGCTTTGGTGGAAACCTGAAATTTTTCATTGGCGGTGGAGCTTTGCTTGATATTGAACTTCAACGCTTTTTCTTTGCAATCGGAGCGCCTGTATACCAAGGCTATGGGCTCACTGAGGCAGCCCCGGTCATTTCGGCAAATTCGCCACAAGCTGTAAAATTTGGCTCATCGGGCAAGCCTGTTAAATACCTCGACGTTAAAATCTGCGATAGCGATGACAAAGAGCTTCCGGCTGGTGAAAAAGGTGAGATTGTCATAAAGGGGGAAAATGTGATGAAAGGTTACTGGAAGAACCCCAAAGCATCAGAAGAAAGCTTAAAAGACGGGTGGCTCTATACCGGTGATCTGGGTTATTTATCACCTGACGGATATCTCTATGTTTTAGGCCGTTTCAAAAGTCTTTTAATCGGGAATGACGGCGAAAAATTCAGTCCGGAAGGGATCGAGGAAGCCATTGTCGACCAATCGTCCAATATCGATCAGGCAATGTTGTATAACAACCAGAACCCTTATACTGTCGGTTTGATTGTTCCCAATATTTCCGCTATTAACCGGACTTTAAGTAAACTCGGATTCACCCCCGACAGTTCAGAAGGAATCAATAAGTCACTCGAAATCATCAAACAAGAGATTGATGCCTACCGTAAAGGAGGAAAATCAGAAGGATTATTTCCTGAGCGATGGATTCCAACTGCAATTATCATTCTTCCTGAAGCCTTTACAGAACAAAACCACTTACTGAACAGCACAATGAAAATGGTAAGAGGAAAAATCATGGAATACTTCAAACCGGAAATGGATTATATCTATACCCCGGAGGCAAAGGAGATTACAAACAACAAAAATATTGCATCCATTAAAAAATGGAACACTTAATTAAGATTAGACTTTTATCGCAATTAATAAAACTGACGACTAGGAAAATAACCATCACAAAACAAGCTATTTAACCAATCTAAATAATTGTTCGGGGAAATTTATTGGAACTTAATTTGAGCAGAAAGGTATAAGAATTCGTATTCAATAGGGATACTAAATATTGTAATTCAACCTTAAATCTGCTGAGATGAAGATTACAAAAGCCGTTATACCTGCTGCCGGATTTGGAACACGCTTTTTGCCAATTACAAAAGCCCAACCCAAGGAGATGATCCCAATTGTGGATACCCCAGTTATTCAATATGTTGTCGAAGAAGCAGTTGAATCTGGGATTACAGATATCTTACTCATTATCGGCCGAGGTAAACGAGCCGTTGAAGAGCATTTCGACCGGAGCTTTGAACTGGAAAATATTCTGTCAGAGAAAAAAATGTTTGCCGAACTCGAATCAATTCAACAGATTACCAAAATGGCCAATATCCATTTTATTTGGCAAAAGGAGATGCGGGGCCTTGGTGACGCAATTAACCATGCAAGATATCATATTGGGAATGAACCTTTCGCTGTTCTACTTGGCGATACCATTGCCCGTAGTTCAGGAAAGCCCGTTACGCAACAATTGATCGACGTGGCTCAGAAATATGACAGTTCGGTGGTCGCAATTGAGGAAGTTACGCCTGACCTTGTTTCACGCTATGGAATTATGGACGGAGCATGGATCGAAGCGAATGTACTAATGGCTAAATCATTTGTAGAGAAACCACCTATCGAAGATGCCCCTTCAAACCTCGCAATTGCGAGCCGCTATATTTTCACACCAGATATTTTTAAATACCTTGATGATACAAAGCCCGGAAAAAATAATGAAATACAGATCACTGATGCGATGACACTCATGCTGAAAGACCATAAAATGTACGGTGTGAAGTTTGATGGGCAACGCTATGATATTGGACATAAGTTCGATTTCATCAAGACCAATGTATTGTTTGGACTTGAACATGAAGACATAAACGAAAGGCTCAAAATTTGGATTAAGGAACTCGCTAAACGCCTTTAGTCTTTCAATTTGAATCGGAAACAGACAATTCTCATTGGAAAATTGGTTGTCGGCAGAATACCATTCTGCGATTCATTGGATTTCCTTGTCTGTGAAATGGGTTAATGAACCCGAAGCAATCTCAATTGTTGAACATCTAAATTGGTTGATTATGAACAACGAAAAAGAGACCTCACGTGTTGAAGCTTTCAGCGACGGCGTATTTGCAATTGCCATTACGCTTCTTATTCTTGAAATCAAGGTTCCGGAGCCGGAAACACGACTGACGAATAGTCAATTATTTACTTCTCTGATTAATTTATGGCCATCCTACTTTGCATTCCTGCTCAGTTTCACCGCTGTTCTAATCATGTGGATTAACCACCACGGGTTTTTCAAATACCTGAAAACCCTCAATTCAAGATTCTTATATGCAAATGGATTTTTACTTTTAATGGTTACTTTTATTCCATTCCCTACCGCTGTTCTGGCCAAATATATTAATTCACCTGCGGCCAATATTGCTTCAGCATTTTATTGCGGAGCTATGGTATTAGTAAGTGTTGCCTACAATTTACTTTGGTTTACAACTGCTTATAAAAGAAGGCTAGTTAAGGATGAAATATCTGATGCACTAATCATTAAGATCCGAAATGCCTATTGGTTTGGCTTTTTCGTTTACCTGACCTCTTTTATTATTTCATTTTTTTTCGCGATAGCTGGGTTATTAATTTGCATTTCACTATGGATTTTTTGGATTGTCCTCGATTATAACAACATTCGCAAAAAAGCTGTTAGCAAAAGCAATTTCATTTAACCTTTAGAAAATTAATTGCAACAATTACTCTCATTCATAAAGCACCGGTCATCCCAATCACGGTTGATAGGATTTAGAAATTGAAGTTCCATTGAAGTGAGAAGTGAAAAATTAACTCCTTCCTATATTAATTCATTCATTCTTCCCTAATTCCATTTGGCAAAGTTGCCACCAAGGTGTTTGGGGCGATGCATGATGTTGGTAATGATAGCCAAAGAAATAGCAGGACAGCAGCGCAATAAAATGGTTCTTTCGCTGCGATCGGGCTTGATGCGGACGCATCGCTTCAGTATGAGGCAGGCGATGAGGAGCATACGTACCGAAATAAAACAGCTGAAAAGTGGAAGCAACCGAGGGAATAATCCAGAATGTAATCAATTGCAGCTCGTTGAACCAAAGTAAGCCGATATTGAAAAGTACTGCCATGATCAATAATTGCCAGATCGTAATATATTGACGCATAAAGGTGAACCACCA
>JANYLE010000361.1 GCA_025363795.1 Mariniphaga sp.
ATCAGCCCAAACATTTTAACTTTGGTTTTATATTGCTGTTGGGCTTCTTTAATCTGCTGGTTAATTTGCTCATGACGGACGGTTTCATTGAAAGTCAGCGTCTGAAATTGCCTTATCTTACTAACATTGTATAGACTATCCTTTAAGTCAACAGAAAGGTGAAGGTATTTGTAGGCACTATCTAACTGGTTATTGGTTTTGTACAACCCGGCAATAAGCGGGCTGATATCCGCGATATAGCTATCCGAATTCTCCCCCCATGCTTGTACGTCTATCTTGTATTTTTGAAAAAAAACCAAAGATAGCTTTGCGTAAATCAATGCAGAATCAATTTGATTTTCCTTTTGAAATAACCTGGCCATTCCAGCGTAAGTGCGGGCAATGAATTGCACTGCATAAATTGTTGTCGCATTGGGAATAACCTGTCTATAATAGGAATAACCTGATTTAAAATCGCCCTTTTGGGCATAAATATCCGCAAGCAATAAGCTACTGGCTGCGAGATAGTATGCACTATCTCCATGGTTCATATCTTTTATATCAGATGCTCTCATTTCTTTTGCATAATGCAATGCTGAATCAGGAACATGCTGATTGTAGTAAGCAGTTGAGATAATATTTTTTGTTGTCCATTTATCCCTTTGAAACCTCGGATCGTTCGAATTCAGCGTATTGAGTATGGAATCCATTGATTTGCCATAATTCAGCACTTTCTGATAATCTTTCATGGAAATATAATCTGTTGTGATATTTCTGATGCAATAAACCATAATGAATTTATCTTTTTCCTTCTCAGCCAGTTTCAAATTTTCGAATCTTATTTCGAGCGCTTTCGGGTAATTCCCCAAAGCGTGGAACAGTCCGGCTACGATCTCCTTTAAATAAATCAACCGGCTTGAAAAACCGTTATTCGTCAATGATTTATATTTGTAGGAGTCTATAATGTTTTGTTGTAGTAACAGTGCCTTTTGGGCGTAATGTAATGCAGAATCAGCATTGTAATATTCGGGCCAGAATGCGTAATTCGAAGCTATTGAAGTCAGAATATTTACCCTGCTTGTGTCTTCCTTTTGTTGGGTAAGTGCATAGCGTTTGTCAATAATAATCAAATCTCTCCATGCCGAAACACTATCTTTGAACGTCGTATCTTTATTTATAATGACATGCCGATCAGTAACTTCGCCGCCATAATATCGTTTCTCCACTTTAAACCAGTTACCACGGGTAAATTTATAGGCAAGCGGACCGGCTTTTAAATTTAAAACAATCGATTTCTCATTCTCTCCATAAGGCTGCATTAAATATTTGTTATTAGCAAGTGAATCCCAATTGTTAAAAGTACCGGTTATATAGATACTGTCATGATGAATGGCGGTATTCTCCTTCACAATAAAACGTACTTTGAACTGTGCATGAAGTAAAGTAAATGATGTCAGCAAAATAAGCAGGACGATATATTTCTTCATAATGAGTTTATTGCATACATAAAATAAAGATCATTAATAGTTGCTTTTATTCCTCCGAAATTTGATTGATTTATTTGATAATTAATCATTGTTAAGTTTGATGATAAAATCAGAACCTTCGTTTTCCTTTGTTTCCACTCTCAGTTCTCCGCCATGCCCTTTTGTGATAATGTCATAGCTTAATGATAAACCCAATCCTGTTCCTTCGCCTGTAGGCTTTGTTGTAAAGAAAGGTTGGAAAATTTTATCCCGTACTTTTTGAGGGATGCCATTGCCATTATCAGTGACTCTTATTTCAACTTTCTGACCTGTCTTTTTAGTCCTTATGGAAACAACAGGCTCATAATCTTCAATGCTCGATTTCTTCTTTTCTGCCACTGCGTAGAAAGCATTTGTCAATAAATTAAGGATAACTCTTCCAATCTCTTGTGGTACAATGCTTATCTTTCCTAAGTCTGCGTCAAAATCAGTTTTCAAAGTAGCGTTGAAAGAATCGTCTTTTGCTTTTAACCCATGATAGGATAGTCGCAAATATTCTTCACACAATGCATTGATATCCGTGGGCTCTTTTACCCCACTGCTACTGCGGCTGTGCTGCAGCATTCCTTTCACAATCGCGTCGGCTCTCTTGCCGTGATGGTTGATCTTAACCAGATTTTGTTTTACGTCGTCTGCAATGGCTATAGCCTCGTCTTTGTTTCCCTTGAGTAATTCCTCCTTCATTTCGTCAAGCAACTCATTACTGACTTCCGAAAAATTATTAACAAAATTCAACGGATTTTGAATTTCATGAGCAATGCCAGCGGTAAGTTCTCCCAACGATGCCATCTTTTCTGATTGGATCAGTTGGTTCTGTGTGGCCTTCAATTCCGTATAGGCTTTCTCAATTTCTTTAGTCCGTTCAAATACTTTTTCCTCCAGGTTCTCATAAAGTATCGCGTTTTCAATAGAGATTCCAATTTGGCCGGATAGCATTTGTAAGAGTTCAATTCTGTTTTTACTGAAAACTCCTTTTAAAAGGTTATTTTCAAGATACAATAAACCATTGATTCTCCCTTGAGCCGTGATTGGTAAACACATTATCGATAATGTTTTGTTATCCTGAATATATGGGTCCGAACTAAATCGCTCTTCGTTGAGCGCATCGTTTACGACGACAATTTCCTCTGTCCGCCAACAATAATTTAATATTGATTTTGGCAGTAAATTCGTTTCCCCCAAGGGAGTAGAAGGAAGAATCTCGATATCATCCGAGCCTGAAATGCCAACTGCTTCCAGACAAAGCTGATTCCCCTTTTTTAACAATAAACATCCTCTCTCTGCCCCTGCATTCTCGATTGTAATGTGCATTAATTTCTTAAGCAAATCATCATATTTTACCTGACTGGCAATGCTTTGAGATGCTTTTAACACACTGGCTAAATCAATCGCTATTTTACTTGAACTAAGAGTATTGGTCTTTGTCTCGCTCTTTTGTTCTATTTCTTGATATGATTTAACCTTAATTAAGCCAGGATAGGAATTTTCTAATTGTTTACATTTACTATTGGCCCCCCAGGAATTATAAGCTTCCCAGGCATCATTGATATAGATCTGGCGCTGTTTTAAAAATTGGGTTTTAGAACAGAGCAAAGCAACCCGTTCATTTGCAAGAGCTTCAACATATTTGAAGCTATTCTTAGCTGCCAGTTGGATCGATTTTTCATAGAATTGCAAGGCTTTCTCAAACTTGTTATCCATTGCGTATAGTTCAGCCTGTAATAAACAGTAGTGCTGACTATAATTTTGGGGGCATGCATTCGTCCACATCTTCATGTCTTTAAGATGCATTTTAAACACTTTTAATTGTTTTGTTTTCTCATTAGGACTTAGATTTTCGTAACTGGCAGAAATTGAAAGTGATGTATAAAAAGCATGAAGTCCCTCAAGCAAATCTCCCAAAAAATTATCGGAATATTTGATGACAATTTGACTTTCGTCGAGTGCTTCACGATAGTGACCAAAGAAGTAGAGAAAAGAACACCTGGCAGTATGGAAGATCGCCAGTTTTGTTTTATTCCCTTCCTGATTAAGTCGGTCTAAAGTTTCGGCTCCGCTAAAAGAATTGTCATCCCAGCTATCACTTGTGGTTTGCCCATTCAATGCTTTTACCAATTGATGGTAGCATTGAAAGAAGTCCAAACCGCCCATCCCTTTTTTAATCAAGAGGAAATGATCTTCAGAGCTATCTAAAATTTCTTTCAGGTTGTCACCAGCGATAAATCTTGACCTTAGGTATAAGGCAACTGAGTAGCCCGTAAATATCTGATCGCCATTAAGTACGCATGCTTTAATTGTCTCCAGGATGCGGTCATATCCTTCGCGAAAAGGAACTCTCCATGGATTGTTGAAACTTAAAACTGTATAACTAAGTCGCCATTTAATAAGTGGGGAATATGTTCTTTGATGGAGTTTGATTGTAAGATCCCAAAGGTTAAACCCTTTTTTCTGCATTTTAAGGGCAGACAGAACAACAACGGAGAAACCGGAGAATCCAAAACCGCTTGCATCTGTAAACCCCTCTTTAATATATAATTTAACGATCTTTAGAATCACGAGCATCATTAAATTCTGATCCTGTTGATAGGCACTTGTAGCCAAGTCAATCAGAAATTTATTGAGTGCAATG
>JANYLE010000060.1 GCA_025363795.1 Mariniphaga sp.
ACAGCATCAAATCGACCTGAGCTCTGATTTCTCCTTTTTTGCTTGTGGGACTGATGGGCGATTCCTCTGTTATGTGTTTGACGTAATCGCCTCCGACAGAATAGACATTGTCAAAAAAGACGAGTTTAGCGTTGTTTTCAATACACGCATCGATCACATTCTGCATTAGTGGCGGCCATAATTGTTGCCACAATTTGGTATTGTATTCAAATCCAATGGTCAGATAAACTATTTCGGAGCCTTTTACAGCATTAAATAGTTGCTCGCGATTGGTCAAATCAGCTGGAAATAACTGATCACTATCGTTTACTTTTATTGGATGACGACTGACCAATCGAATATCATCTGTGAAAAATTTCAGCGATTTGGCTAATTCATTACTTATTGATCCACCGGCACCCAGGATTGTTTGCATAGCTTTGAATATTTGAGATTAGGACCTTTCTGCATTCAAAAGTAACAAACAATTCAAACGATTATTTGTTGGACAGCAACTCTTTTGTATGTTTGATCAACTCGATTCCACCGTATGATCCATGACCAGGAACCACGATTTTTGCTTCTGGGAATTTGTGAAGTACCTTTTCAATCGTTTGAGGATAGGCTTCAAGATCACCATCTGCAGTATTACCTAAATTTTTAGAATTTAGCTCCTTAACCATACATCCGGCGAAAAGGATTTTTTCAGAAGGCATCCAAACAACAATATTATCCATCGAATGGGCAGCTCCAAAGTAATAGCATTTGATTTCCTTGTTTCCTATGCTGAGGTTCAGCGAATCTTTGAATCCATGAGTTGGAACAGGACGGTTATTCGCCTTTGCAATGTCGATTGTCATTTGGTTGGCATATGAATCTATGCCGATTACCTGAAGGTATTTAAGGCCTCCAATACAGTCAGCATGCCAATGGTTAGGAACGAATCCTATAATTTTGAATTTCATTGTATTTTCAATCCATTCAACCAATTGTTGGGTCAACAGATCTGTTGGAGGTGTATCGAATAAAAAGGCTTTGTTACCTTCCGTATAAATTACGCCATTTGAAGCAACCCGACCGAAGCCGGAAAATTCAGCATAAGAAACATGAATAAATGTATTCGGGGTTAGCTGAATGATTTCCAGATCATTATTGATTGTGATCCTTTTTACAGGATTTTGCGAAGAGGCCGTCAAACAAAAGAATGACAGGAATAGGAGTATCCGGAATTTCGTAAATTTTCTCATCGCAGTTAAATCTGTTTTTCTTCAAACTCTTTCTGAAGATTATCAAGTACTTCGAGACTTATTTCATCCGACTTTGAATAACCAGTGCCATCATATTCAAACGGATCTTCCATATCCTTAATCAGGTTGAGGATTGTGAAAATCACAAAAGTGAAAATACAAACCAGAATCAAACCTCCCCACCAAGGGTCAACTGCCAACAGACAGTACACCGTCAGAAAAATGATTGTAATTGCCTGAATACAAACAAAAACTGAAGGGATAAAGTCTGTAGTTTTTATTACCGAAATGCGGTTTGCTGTTTTTTTAAGATTGGTTATTTCAACTTTCATCCGGGCAATATAGTTTGGAGTAGCACCTTCTTTCCCCAACTGAATAATGTCCGCTGACATTTCATCAAGAAGCTTTGAAAGCTTATCGCTTTGTTTCAGAAAGAAATCGCCTTTAAGCGTCGGGATAAATGACTTCAGCCTGATCATAAATCCGGAAACAGAGGGACAATTTTGAACATTTTTTATGTAATCGGCTTCCTGCAATAAAGCAAATAAGGAAGCAGCGATCTCGTTTGGTATTTTCTCACTCTCTTTGTAATCGGTGACTACACCTGCCAGCAAGAAACCAAGAATGAAAATAATTCCGGTTAAGATGCTGGGAAAAAACGTAGTTAGTTCTTTTGGAATGACTTCCCAGCCCATAAAATGAGAAGTGATTTTAATTATTGCAGCCAGTAAAACAAGCGGAAGTACGGAATAGATGAGGTGGTATTTGCTTTTTTTGATTTTTTGAATCAATGTCATTGTGATAAAATATTTAGAGGTTCAAAGCGCAAAATAAGTCAATTTCTGCTCATTTTCGCAGACGGATAATCCTAAAGTTACCATTAAAATCAGCGGGCACATCCGACTCCGTCAATAAGCCAGTTTTGGAAACGATTGTCTCAAAACTTCGGTTTATATTGCTGAATAACAGATTTGTAATGGGGTTAAATATTTTTCGTAAAAGGGACAAACGACGGCCTTTGGGAATGAACTTATCAAAAACGGCGATTTGTCCTCCGGGTTTTAGCACTCTTTCGCACTCCTTCAGACAAGCAACCGGATCGGGAATTACTGCGAGGATCAAATGAAGAATGATTTTATCTGCACTCCTGTCAGGAAAGTTCAGGTGCTGCCCGTCCATCACTTCAGCTTTCAAATTGCGTTTGAGAAGCGTGTTTTTCTTAATTGTTTGAGTGATCATCGCTGGCGTGATATCGGTAGCTGTGATATGACAATCCATAAGAATGAATTCTAAATCTAGACCGGTACCAGCACCAATAATTAGCACTTCGTCACCCGGGCAAATCCCAAGTTCCTGAATTGATCTGCTTCTTGATTTCGAAAATATCCGCCCCAAAATATCGTATCCCGGAGCATAAAGTGTATAGCGAATTCTATTCCAGCGATTTGTGCTGAATATGGCAAATGGCTTCATGAAAATAAGGGATTAAGTCATTGTTCATAAGCATATCTATCTGTTGGTTGCTGGCTAAATACCTTCTTTGTTTTTATCAGAATCGTTTCTTAACAAGCTATGGCGAACACTATAAGTAAAATAGATTACTATCCCAATCGCCATCCAGATGATTAACCGTAGCCAGGTGTCTAGCGGTAAGGAATACATCTGAAGCAAACAAATTGATGCGCCCAGAATGGGAACCAGTGGAACAAAAGGAGTTTTGAATGGCCGTTTAAGTTCGGGTCTTTTATACCTTAGAACAAGTACTCCGATGCAAACAATTGCAAAGGCGAGCAATGTCCCAATCGATACTAATTCGCCCAGAATATTGATCGGTAAAATACCTGCCAGAATAAATGCAGCAGATCCTGTGATTATCGTGCTGAAATAGGGGGTCTTAAATTTTGAGTGGATTTTTGCAAACCGGGCAGGCAATAACCCATCTTTTGCCATCGAATAAAAAATGCGGGGTTGGCCGAGCATCATCACCAGAATGACCGAGCTAAGTCCTGCAATTGCAGCAATTTTTATAATTGGCCGGAGCCAGAAAAGTCCTTTTCCCATTGCATCAACTCCCACTGCAATGGGATCGGCAACGTTCAGAAAAGTATAACTTACAATCCCTGTTAATACAATGGCTACCAGAATGTATAAGACAGTCGAAATACCGAGAGAACCTAATATGCCGATTGGCATATCACGCTGAGGATTTTTTGCCTCCTGGGCGGCTGTTGAAACTGCGTCAAACCCGATATAAGCGAAAAAAATGACAGCTGAACCGCGAAGTATGCCGCTCCAACCGAAATGCCCCCAAACTCCCGTATTTGGTGGGATAAAGGGATGCCAGTTGGCTGTTTTAACAAAGAAAAATCCTATTCCAATAAATAAGATGATTACAAACACTTTGATGATAACCATCACATTATTGAAACTGGCAGATTCTTTAATCCCTATTACCAATAAAACGGTGATTGCAGCAACAATGAACATTGCCGGCAAATTGAGTACCGCTGTAATATGAGGTAAATTGGCAGCAAGAACACCAGATGCAGCAAGGCTGTTTACGAGCTGATCCGTAAGTGGTTTCCATCCAACTTGGGGAATATCAATCAGGATTGTGCTCCAGGCTGCCGTATATTGAGGTGGAATTAAAATACCAAAGTCTTTAAGAAAACTAACCACATATCCAGACCATCCAACTGATACTGTGGAGGCTGCAAATAAATATTCTAAGATAAGATCCCATCCAATGATCCACGCTATAAATTCTCCTAGCGTGGAATAGGCATAGGTATAAGCGCTTCCCGAAACAGGAATCATTGATGCGAATTCAGCATAACAAAGTCCGGCAAACAAACATGCCAGGCCTGAAATAAG
>JANYLE010000100.1 GCA_025363795.1 Mariniphaga sp.
TTCACACGTTGTTCAATAACGGCATAACGGATATGCTGACGAAATTTATAGGTAGTAAAAACAGGTCCGTTTTCTTCAATTTCCCACTTGGTTGGATAATTTCCGGTTTTGTCGAAGCCTTCCATATCAGGTTTCTGGATATCGATAAATTCACCGGCTCCGTTTCCAAATGATCGCATGGTAAATACTTCACCCGCTTTAAATTTCACGGGATCTATCAATTCCTTATTTAATTCCTTATCAAAGATCGAAGACAAACCACCATCAGCAAATTTCAGCTTGTAAAACCGGTTTTCAGCTTCATTACTGAATTGTTTAACCACATCTGTACTTTTCTTGTTTGATGACTTAAGGTAGTAAGTGCTGTATCCGACAGACGGAATATTTTCGGCCAAAAATTGAAGTGTACATCTTTTTAGTGATCCATCAGGATAATGGTCGATATTACTTAATTGCGCGTCGACTTTACCACCTGCGACATCCGATAGTTCAAGATCGAAGGCTTCCGTTGCATTGAAACTGACCTCTATTGAAACGGGATCGTTACGTTTCATATTCATGCTATTAAATACCACCAGCGGACGCCCTTTTTCAGGATGAGTATTGACCTTCGAGGCCAGTTCGTCCAGGTTTTCGGCGACTATCTTTTCAGCTTCTGCTTTGGCAAATTCATATTTCGAAAGAAAAAGTGCATCGGTAATATCCCCATGTTTACCACCCCAACCATGATCCGGATAAATTTTTGCAGCCCAGGCTTTTCGCAGGCGGATTTCCGGATAGTTTTGGAAAGATCCGTCAACCAATGCATTAGCCGTTGCAAATTTCTCGGCAACAGGTAATAAAATATCGGCTTCCCTACTGGCTTTTATGGCCTTCTGGTGTGATGGCCCGTGAATATATAACCAAACATCGGGACGTTCGCCTTTGATGGAAGGAAGTTGTGGCTTTTGTGCTATGAGCGCTTCAAAAAACTCAGGAGCAGTAGCAACTTTTATCCAGGGCAGTTTCACTGGTACATAGTTCCCCTTTTCTCCCTGAAGTTCATGAATATTACCCCAATTCTGAATCAGATTTCCGTAATCTTTGGCAGGGCTCATATCATTGTCCGAGAGTATAGGGATGACTGGAGAAGAAGTCTTACTTGTATAATATTTCTCCCAGTCCATCGAACTTTTCGCCAGGTATTGGCCAGCTTCGTGAAAATTTTTATTGAGCGGACCAAATGCATCTCCGTAATGACCAGGCGAAAACACTGTCACAAAAGATCCGTCAGGACTGTACCAGTTAAAAATACCCCGCTCATGGCGGCTAATCATCAAATACTTCGTGCCTGCTTTGCTCATCAACTGCAACATTTGCGGCGTGCGACCCGGGACATCTTCGTTCCAGTAAACCGTGGCTTTGTAACCGAATTCATCCTTCAGCCATTTGGCGCCTAAATAAAACTGGCGGGCAAGTGATTCGCCCGAGTACATTTCCTCGTAAGGCTGGATGTAGGTTGATCCACAGGATATTCGCCCGTCTTTCAGCATTTCTTTTACCAATGCTTTTTTATCGGGATGACGTTCTATATATTCTCTAAGCATCAAGCCATCTTCCAGGTCAAAACGGTAATTCTTATCTTTTGCTCCCATATCAAGCAATGGAGTAATCAACATTGTATCACGTTCGATTACGCATTTTTCAGGAGAATCCATCCATGCAATATCCTGATGGCTTGAATTCATCAGATAAATCTGCCCTTTGCCAAGAATTGAATTTGCCAGATTAAACATTCCGTTAACGGTCTTTGGTTCGTAGATACGGGTTGCTTTAACCCAAATTCTTTCACCCTCCCTTTTACCTTCATTGAATAATACGGCCTTACTCTGCAGTCGCGTTGTTTTAAAATCTTCACCAAGTAATGGAATAACAAAGACATTACCTTTGGCATCGTCCAGAGAAAATGGTTTTTTCAGTGCTGAAAAAGGAAGGGGAAAAGTTCCGACTGCATTATCTCCCACTTCTGAGAGCTTTATTGTCTTCGTTTTTCCTGAAAAGGAATAGCGAACTTCTGTGCCTGCCAGTATTGCGGGACCTTTTAACCGGCACCGCAAGCCATCGTTGGTTTTTTCAATTTCCAGGTTCATCCAAACATCATATTCGATTGATTTCTGGAGATATGCGAGAGCATCATCAGCCTGATAAACAATGATCCACGCATTATTTTGATTCTCGCGACCTACAATTTTAATGGTTTGACTTTCACCCTTTAGCAACCAACTTTTGGGTGCAACCAAAGACATATAACCATGAGCATCGCCTGTCTGATCAGTTTCAACAGTTACAAATGAAAGTGTTCCTCCATCCGCAGTTTTTAGTTGCCACTCTTTTTGATTCGATGACGTAATTTCAAAACGTTTCTTACCATTTACAAAAACATCAAAAACAACGCTTTCCGAAGTTAAGTCAAGGGCGGCAATCCATAAAAAACCAGCTTCCTCCTTTTCGAAGTTTGCAGGCACAACCTGCGTTTGCCATTCAATGGCCATTTTACCATCAGTACAACGTGTTATCAGCGACTTGCCAACATCGCTGCGAAAACTGTGGTACACAAACTCGTTTGCACCCATATTCTTCTGAAAACCTTCGAACCAGTTTTTCGATGTTGCCGCCAAATTGTATATCGCCTTTTTCTGATCATTTTGAGATCTGGACTGATAGATGGAAAACATTAAAATCAGCAACAATAGGAATGTTTTATACTTTCTCATAATGGTATGTTTAGTTTGTTTCCTTTATTATTTGATCAATTCTCTTAACCAGTTCCATCATCGCCCTGCCATTGTGGTAAGGACATTTCCATGGGTCAATTTTCCAGTCGTTTCGGTAATATGGTGACGGATCATCTGCTGGTTCAACCAAGTATGGAACTCCAAGGCGGTTCAATTTGGTGAACCATTCTCCTCTTTCATGGTCAATCAGGCAAGTATCAATAAAATTCCATGTCAGCTTGACTGTATTCCAATACTTTATATCACCTGTCAATTCAAAAGCATTCATAAATCCAACCAGCGTTTCGGCTTGTTGCCACCAATGTTTATTGGTTTTTACATGACTGCCGAACCTTGTTGACTCCAGAAAAAGTCCACCATCTTTATCAACTGCGACCCGCTCTATATGGTCCACCATGATCACCGAAACCAGGCACATTTTCCCGATAATTTCTTCATCCCCCAAAATTTCAGCAGCTTCCCACAACAACCACGAACCTTCGATATCATGTCCAAATGAACAGATACCTTTTGATGATTCCACCTCATTGAAACCTTCATCGAAGAAAATGCCGAAATGACCATCTTCACGAATGATTTTATCAAGGAACAAATTCATCAGTTCGGTAAGCCTCAACTTAACTTTTGGATCTTTCCAAACTTTATAAAGTGCGGCCCAAGCCTCAAGGACATGAAGGTGGGTATTCATCGATTTAGGCTCGTTGTTGTCGGCCATCCGGTTCTCCCCATAAATTTTCCAGTCGCGCGTGAAGGATTCACGATAGCCCATATTCTCAGGATCTTTGGTCTTTTCTTCAAGCAATGTATAAAGCGCCTGAATCTTTTGCATTACCGATTCAAGTGGCTTAAATTCATAGTATTTGCAGAGCGCATAAATCACAAAGGCCTGAGCATAGGTATGCTTAATATCGTTAGCCACCTGATTGTCAGACGCCAATTCCATATAATAGCCGCCAAACTCTTTATCTTCAAAATCTTCGGTCACCACTTTATAAGCTTTGTCGGCAATGGCCGCATAGTCCTGATTCCCATCGAGCATTGCAGCAGCCGAAAAAGTCCATAAAATTCTTGCATTCAAAACGCTTGTTTTATTGGCGCTTAACACGGGATTTCCATCCAAATCAACAGCCCCGTAGAATCCATGACCGTTCTTTTCAACGCCGTATTTCATCCAATACGGGAGAATGTTACCGTGAAGTTCGTTACTAAATAAATCACGATACTTTAAAAGTTCGTTTTTTACTGCGTCCATATTTTGTAGTTTCTAATTGTTACCATAAATCACCCGATTTATTTGTGTTGATCGCATAAATATTCAAATTCAAGTTGCAATTCTTTCTGATCTATTTCCGGACCAATAATTACAATTTCAGTATTATATGGATTCGCAGCCACATGTTTTATTTCGGTATGCTCAAAACTGGTCTGTATGGCAACAGGTCCACTGTCAGTGGTTGCATAACCCTTAATGCGATAGGCAATTAAACTATATTTCTGAATAAACCGATCCAGTTTCTCAGTCGATATTGGCTTCATTACTTTGATGACGACTGAATCAACATCGGGTCTTCCTGCGCTATCCGTTTCTTCTGTTCCCATCATCTCAACCGGCCTGTGAAATTTCATTCCTGCAAGGAATACATTACGGCCAAAAGAAGACTCAATTACTTCCGCGAAAGGATTAATTAACAATATTTTACTTCGGATTTCAGGTATTGATTCAGGAGCCAGATCAATCTTATTCAGCACGATGGTATCTGCAACACGAATCTGGTGAGTATTACGCCCTACCCTTTCAATCGTTTTTTGAAAATTGAGTACATCAACGATGGTATATGTATGTGCCAACCAGAGGCTATTACGCAAAGCTGGAGCTGAAATCATCTGGCTGATACTAATCGGATCTGAAAGACCTGATGCCTCAAGAATAATCAGATCGGGGTGATGCTCACCGATAAAATCGGCCAGTGAACGGACAAAACTCCCCAACAAACATACGCAAAACACGGAACCGTTATTCATTTCGATCAAACCGAATGATTTTCCTGTTTCCCTTAATTCACGGCTATCGATATTTACCTCAGCAAACTCATTCTGAATGATTGCAATCTTCTTCGAGTCAGCATGAAGCTCAATAAATTGTTTTATCAGCGTTGTTTTCCCGCTACCTAAAAAACCGGTTACCAGATAAAAAGGAATTTTCTTCATTACAGGACAGATTTTCAATCATCATACTTCCTTCAACCACTCAGTAATTACATCGACCGATGGCACCTTTCCCTGCGATTTGAGCGTGTACTTTTTCAATACGATAGTCGGGGTTTGCGCAAATCCATGTTCCGCAAGCTTAACAGGATCTGTAACATAGATAACATCAATACGTTTGCCTGTCTGTAAAAAAGCTGTTTCAATACGCGATTTTAAGACATTGGCCTCCGCATCATCCTTACAGAAAGCTATGAATTCCCCTTTCTTCGCCTGGATTTTAAGTTTTAATTTTTCGTTTATCCTTTTCTGAATAGCGGCAATCAGCTCATTCTTAGGCGGAATCTGGCTCACAAAGGAGATTTTCCCATCGATACAAATTGTAGGAATATTTTTAACCATAAGCGATGCCATGAAGGTAACCCCTGCCATTTGCTTTATCGCATGTTCCCGCCATTCCACAATCCCTTCAAAATGTGGAGCGATCTTCTTAACCGCCTCAACCATATACTGACATGGAGCACATGATTCCGAATCAAGGGTAATAATATCGACGATTACTTTGTCGCTTTGTCCATAGTCTTTCATATTCAGCAATTTAAGACTATCGCTTTTTCGCGTCATCGCTTTCACAATTTGCTGCTCGTAGGGATCTTTGACCAGATTGGATACCGCGATCAGGTTTTCGGAAGGTGTTCCCATCGGAAGGTCGCAACCCGGGGATAGAATAAATCCACGATTACCACCCAATTCAATGCAGTCGAGCGCGTTAAAAGCAGCGTCTTCAGGAGTTCCCATCAACAAAACTACTGTCAACTGAAGATTTCCTCCAAAACTAATATTGTGACCAAGGGCAATATCTTTCACATAATCGAGTGGAATATTTTCGTCAATACTAACATTATCAGGTTTACATCTGCACATCACCTCGATATTCTGCTGTGCATGACCACATACAAAAAATGAACTAAGTGCCCCCTTTTCCCTGATATGCTCAAAGATTTCGGTCATTGGCGGAGAGACAAACATTTCGAAGGTAGCCGGATCAATCTGACTTGTCATTGGATCAACTACCGCGATCACATCACAGCCCGCTTCAATGTAATAATCAGCCATTCGATTTGCCACTCTTTTACAAAAGGCAAAAAGGCGCGTGACATATTCCGGATCTTCAAAAAGTTTCATGAAAATATCGGTTCCCAGGAGGTGAAGCGCCAAAGTAAAAGGTCCTGCGATCAACCCGTAGAGTGCCAGATCAGGATATTTGGCTCTTAAACGCAGTGTGGCATCCATGACAACAGGCAAACGACCCTCATGTTTTTCCGGCACTAACAGATCTTCAATGGTTTTTCCCTCAAGGAGCGGATGTGATATAACAGCAGGTGGATTTTCATCTGCCCAGTTCAACTTACAACCGAGCAGTTCCGCTTCGAGCTGTAAATCAAATAATACAGGTATCCCGTCAGGATGATACAATTCAACTGCCTTTGATATTCCATCCACAATATTGTCAGATGAATGGAGGAATTGTGTGGCATTTACCCCTATAAGGCTGGCACCGTGGACCCCTACAAAAGGGACCCAGGGAATAACATCGGTGGGTTCAAGTTTAAATGTCTTTTTTATGAGTTCTTTACCCGTCATAATAATTCGATTAATTAATTTCGCTTAAATAATCAGCAAATACCTGTATATCTGCCGAATAAATATCATTTCCGATTTGTCGCAAAAATTTTCGTAACCGGAATTCCATAATAGCCAGAACAATCCAAGGAACAGCCTCTTTCAAAGCTTTCCTAATTTCTTGCATATTCACCATCATTATGATTTACCTCTTAATTAGGATCATGAAATCCGATTGTACTATTCAAGTTTAAAGATGGTGAAAATTCTTTCTATTGACGTCGTGTTAGTATAATTATCTGAAGGTCAAAATTATTAGAATAATTGCTTTTAACAATATTCCAGCCTGATTTATTACTTATTGAAACAGGTTTTTTTAAAACAAATCTGAGATGCATCATTAATGCTCAGATAAAATCCTCAGTCTAAACTCGGGTTCGATGATCAAATAAAACAAGCAGACAAAACAAATCATGCCCAAATTTAACGGACTAAGAAATGGTCACCGTTTTGGTCACAAAAATTCTGAAATTGAATGGATTTTATTGATTTGCCTAAAAACAAAAAGACCACAAATCATAGATTTGTGGTCTTTAGAGCGGGATTAGAATCCCTTTTTGTCGGGGTACCAGGATTCGAACCTGGGACCCCCTGGTCCCAAACCAGGTGCGCTAGCCGGGCTGCGCTACACCCCGAAAAAATATTACTTACATTAATGAACGCTTCTTAAACCCCAAAAACTTTTTCCCTCTTTTTCTCTCTCAATTCCTTGCGGAGAGGGGGGGATTCGAACCCCCGGTACAGTCACCCGTACGGCAGTTTAGCAAACTGCTGGTTTCAGCCACTCACCCACCTCTCCTTTCGTTTTTGGGTGGTGCAAATGTAGGAATCATTTTCACTTAGGCAAAATAAAATGGAAAATAAATCGAATAATTATTGACTTTAATGATACCATATGTTCCATATTCCTGATTAATCAAGAGTTATATCGGTCATTTTTTTTAAAAATTTCTCACAATCGGAGGGATTTTACTGAATTGTGATGTTCAAATACGCGAAAAGATCTGTTGATTTGGGCCATTCGTACAGATTGAAGGGCAAAAAATATTACCAGAAACAAAAAAGAAGTCAAATAGGGAAATACAGTACGGTGAAAAGTATCAATTTAAAACAAATCTTTGAACACAATTCTAATTCGTCCGGAGTGACAGTACTGCTCAAATCACAGATAAATCATCAAATGAACTGCCAGAAAATAATATTCAACGACTTCAAATCCTTCATAACTTAAATGGCAATAACTATCAAAAAGTCA
>JANYLE010000107.1 GCA_025363795.1 Mariniphaga sp.
GCCGGCGGGAAGACTTTCCATATCGACATTAATCCCCTGGAACTGATAGCTATCCAGCATAGACTTAATGTTCCCGATCAAACGGGTCCGGCTCTCCTTGTTCCTGAGCAGCACAAAAGTTGAATCGCCATTCCAACGATCTCCAAAATTATTGGTAATCATAGGAATAATCGCCACCTTACGTTCGCGAAGCAGGTTAACGACATTCTGATCGACCTGCACTTCCATATTGCCTTTGGTATCCTTTTGAAAAAACCATTCGGGCAGCACCATGTTAAGCTCACTTACGTATTCCTTCAAAGACGATGCAGAGCTTTTATCCCAATTCACATAGAACCCGGCTTTTACTGGCAGGTAATTCTTCACATGGCTGGGTAATACCATCGGTTTCTTGTAGAAATCTTTCTTCTTTTGCTTCCGGATATTATCAAGATGCTTGGCAAAGGAGAGCAGTTCCTTTTCGGAGATCTTCTCCTTTGAGGCATTCACGTTGATATTCTGGATGCGCTTCTCACCCGACAGGAGATCCTTCGGATTGTATTTTTTATCCCTGAAAAACGAAAAGAGAATTGAACCAATTCCAATGATGACCAACACCAGCGCAATTCTTACGACCCAGACAAATCGATTCCAGCGTGTAGGCGTATGACTTTCGAAAATTTGTTTACCCATGGTTTAAATATCAACGGCTATGGCAACCAAAAGTTACCTGAAAGTATTATTAATGAAAGCATTTGAATCGTGTTGTCGAAATACTGGTAATCCTTTACTTCAAATTCGCCCATGTAGTCCCAGCAATCGTTTACCCAATCCTGGTTATCACCGTTCAGCATCGATCCGATGGCAAACGGGCAGACAAATGCCGGCGTTGTATACTTATGGTTAGGGATCACATCCCCGTTCAGAAAATACCCGGCATTGATAATGTCGACCCTGTCTTTCGTCTTCATCTGAATCCATTCAGCAATCGGGTTCAGTAAATTCTGGGCACGTTTATCGTCATTCAGCAAATAGTCAACCGCCACCCTTAGGGGAACCCGGCAGGCATTGTAGTAATAATCACCATCGAACTTAGACTCCAAGTATTTGGGTTTTGCAGGTGCAAACTTGTTGGCGCTAAATACTATGAAATCGGGTATTAATCCGGCATTGGGACTGTACTTCGCCTGAATGTTGCTGAAGACCTTATAGGATTCATCAATGACGCGCTTCCATTCATCACTGGGATAAAAATGGTTGAATACTTTCAAATGTGCCGGCATGAAATCGGATGAGCGGATATCGAAGTAATCCTCGTCCCCGGCATTGTTGGCATCGCCAAGCAGGATGGTATGATTGCGCTTATTAATCTCGAAATCGAGTATGGCTTTTGCCCGGCTGATCCCCTCTTTACGATAGTTGACCGCACCTTTGCTTCCCCACTGCGCATCGGCCATAAAAAGCGATAAGGCAATATCGAGATCCCCGTCGGTGGCAGAGGTATTATCATTGTCATCCCCGTTTTTCTCATGATTGGTAACGCATCCTTTCAGAACACTCCACGACATCAGGTGCGGGCTCTTCGAGGTTGGATGCGAAGCTACAAATTTGAACATCCCATCAAAGATGGTTCGCGCC
Organism: Mariniphaga sp.; assembly: GCA_025363795.1. Lineage (GTDB taxonomy): Bacteria > Bacteroidota > Bacteroidia > Bacteroidales > Prolixibacteraceae > JAAFHB01. The sequence continues at coordinate 1,618 of JANYLE010000107.1, forward strand.
TCTTTGTCGTGGCCACCCATCAGCGTCATGATGACCATTCCGTAACCTTGTCCTTCCGAAACACAAACGACAGGTTTTTTCGCCTTTACATTTTCTTCGTCATTTAAGATGTAGTACTGTGAAGGATCGGCGCAGTCGTTTTTAACGTATTGCTTCTTCCAGACCGCATAGAAATTGGCAGTTGTCTTATCGAGTTCAGCTTGTTTCAGGTGAGCCGGCTTTATTGATCCGGCGGCATACTTTGTATGATGGGGAAACGGACGCTGAGCAGTTTGTCCGGTTACTGAAAAACCTATTCCACAAAATATTGCGATACTTAAAATTACTGACCTCATCTGTCTTTATCTTCGTAAATCCAGAGGCTAAATTAACAAATTATGCTTCATATTCAACCATGGAAAACAGCGGCAAACCGTTTGCCCGAAGCCTCCGGGTCACTATAAATGTTTTTGGCGATACCTTTTGTGCGGTAATCATCGCCAAATCGGAAGGGGAGATTTTGAAGGTTTAGTAATATTTGACTGCCCGGTTCGATCTTCCAAAAACAAATGATCTTCATTATATTTGTAAAAAAAACGATGACAAAATTACAGATGTCCGAATTGCATAAACTATCCGTAAAGGATAAGATTAAGGTTGTGCAATCCTTATGGGACGATATCGCAAAAGATCAATCTGTTGAAGGAATACCTGCAGAGCATAAAAAGATCCTCAACGAAAGACTTCAGAAGATGGCTGCCGGGAAAGCAACCTTTAGATCCTGGTCCGAAGTTCAGGATAAATACAGCCAGCTGTAATGAACTACCAAGTTTTAATTCTATCAGAAGCAGAACTCGATATCGATAATGCTTTCATTTGGTATGAATTGAATCAAATCGGATTAGGTAAGAAATTCTATGAATCAGTAAATAAATCTGTTCACTTTATACAAAACAGACCATTTAGTTGCACTGAGATGTTTAAGGGTGTACGAAGATTTGTTATAAAAAAATTCCCTTACGGAATATATTATAAAGTAGATATTGAGAATATGGAAATACAAATAGTAGGGGTAATCCATTTTAAAAGAAGTTCAAAGATATTAAGAAAAAGAATTTAACAGTTTTAAAGTATCATCATAAAGTTGTAGATTTGTTGTATTAAAACCCTAAAACCTTAGGCTATGATTTGGATTATTCTGATTGTTATCGTTCTGATTGCCTTCTGGCTCATTGGCATCTACAACAGTCTGGTCAGACTGCGCAACACCCGGCAAAATGCTTTCGCAGATATTGATGTTCAGCTCAAACAAAGGCACGACCTGATCCCGCAGCTGGTAGAAACCGTAAAAGGTTATGCAACGCACGAAAGGGAATTGCTATTGAAAATCACACAGGCAAGAACTGCCGCAATGAGTGCCACCACGATTGACGAAAAAATCAAGACCGAGACACAACTTTCTGCCGCTTTGCAGGGATTGAAAATATCGGTCGAGGCTTATCCTGATCTGAAAGCGAATCAGAACTTTTTGCAACTTCAGGAAGAGCTAAGCGATATTGAAAACAAGCTGGCAGCAGCCCGCAGGTATTTCAATGCCGCCACCACAGAATACAATACGGGTATTGAAACGTTCCCATCGAATTTGATTGCCAACAGCTACGGATTTAAGCGCGAAACAATGTTTGATTTGGGTCAGGACCGAACAACATTTGAAGAACCTCCCAAAATCAGTTTCAATTAATGACCTACGTCGGCATACAAACACAGATCAGGAGAAATAACTTTAACAGTATTCTCCTGATTATTGCTTTTCCTGCTGTTTTGCTCGGGATGGTTTATGCCTTTTTGTATTTCACAAAGCAACAACAAGATCCCCAAACGATTAATGATGCCTTTACCAATGTGGTGCCGTTTGTAATTATCGGAACAGCCATCTGGTTTATGATAGCCTGGTTTTTCCATAACTCATTGATCAGGATGGCCACGGGATCTCAACCGCTTGCGCGGACGGAAAACAAGCGGGTTTATAACCTGGTCGAGAACTTGTGCATTTCAAAAGGGATGAAGACGCCGCAAATCTTTATTATTGAAGACGATTCTCTCAATGCATTTGCAAGCGGCGTCAATGAACGGACCTATTCGGTTTCGCTTTCGCGCGGAATTATCGACAAACTCGACGACGATGAACTTGAAGGGGTGATTGCACACGAATTATCCCATATCCGCAACCGCGATGTCCGGTTGATGATTATCTCCATCATCTTTGTCGGCATCTTTGCTTTTATTGCCGAAATGGCATTCCGGAGTCTCCGGTTCGGGGCTTTCTCACGAAGCAAGAAAAACGGTGGCGCGGTTATTCTGATTGCGATTGCAATTTCTGCTGTTTGTTATTTGATTGCTATTTTGCTCCGTTTCGGCATCTCGAGGTCACGCGAGTACATGGCCGATGCCGGCGCCGCAGAGATGACGCGCAAACCTTATGCGCTTGCCAGTGCCTTGCGTAAGATCGACAAAGATCCATTTATTGAAGCCGTTCAGCGCCGCGATGTTGCGCAACTCTTTATCGAAAATCCCCAACCCGAGGAAAAGAAATTCTCATTGGGCAACTTCTTCTCCACACATCCCCCCATCCAAAAACGAATCGAATTGTTGGATCAGTTTGCGTAAATTGATTTAAGAAAAACATAAAAGTCTGATCAATAGGTTAGATAATTTCTCCATTACATTTTTCTGATGGAGAAATTTTTAATTACAAACAAGAAATCACTAAGTTTGTTGTAGTAAATGAAGCCCTATAATTGGAATATTGAAAAGAATAATTGGTTAAAGGAGAATCGTGCTATTTCGTTTGAGGAAGTCGTTTTGGCAATTGCTTCCCATCAGATAAAGGAAGTTTACGAACATCCTAACCAGGACAAATATCCGGGACAAAAGATTTATGAAATTAAAATAAACGACTACGTTTATTTGGTTCCATTTATAGAAAACAAAGATGAATTATTCTTAAAGACAATAATTCCGAGTAGAAAGGCAACAAAAAAACATAAATAGCAACAAAATGAAGACAAAATATGATGATGAAGAATTGGAAATTTTAAAAAGCCTCGAAAAAAATCAATTGGAAATTTCTAAAACGCGAAAGACTGATTTACGGGATGCTGTAAAATCAGCAAAAGATACAATTGAAAAGCAGGCGGAGTTAAGGATTAAATTGACAGAAAAAGATTTGAAAAATCTGAAATTAAAAGAGATAGAAACAGGAATCTCCTATCAGAATATTGTTGAAGCCCTAATTCATAAGTACCTGGATGATAAGATCGATTTGACTATTTAAATGTTAAAAACCGAAATTTTATTTCTCAATACCAGTCAGATTAAGATGATTTGAATGGGTTCAAAAAAATATGCCTTTGCGTCATTAACGTAAACCCGCCTGAAAACCGATTTGACCTTGCGTCATTAACGCAACCCCGCCTGAAAACCATTTTGCCTTTGCGTCATTAACGCAACCTCGCCTAAAAACCGATTTGACCTTGCGTCATTAACGCAGCCTTGCCGGAAATCCAATTTGACCTTGTGTCATTAACGCAACCTTGCCGGAAATCCAATTTGACCTTGCGTCATTAACGCAACCGCCCCTGAAATCCATTTTGCCTTTGCTTCATTAACGCAAACCCGCCAGAAAACCAATTCGTCTTTGCCTTATTAAGGCAACCTCGTCTGAAAATCAATTTGACCTTGCCTTTTTAAGGCAACCTAGCCCAAAAACCAATTTGATCTTGCCTTTTTAAGGCAACCTAGCCCAAAAATCAATTCGACCTTGCCTTATTAAGGCAACCCCGCCTGAAAACCGATTTGACCTTGCCTTATTAAGGCAAGCAACAAGCTTACCGTAAAAAGATGAATGCTCAGTGTTTTGAATAGGTCAGTTTATTAAACAGGTCCCAAAGTACTATGCCGGCGCTCACGGAAATATTGAAAGAATGTTTTGTCCCATACTGCGGGATCTCGATGGTTTGATCACAAAGATTTACGATCTGTTGCTGAACCCCTTTAACTTCGTTACCGAAGATCAGCGCCAGTTTCGCATCCGGTGCCGGGATGTACTCCTGAAGCGGAATACTCCCTTCAACCTGTTCAATCGCTATGATGGTATAACCCTCTTTTCGAAGGATTTCCACAGC
>JANYLE010000158.1 GCA_025363795.1 Mariniphaga sp.
GGAATCTATTTTATTCCTGCCTTGATTGAGAAATGGGAAAGCGAGAAGATCAACAGCCAGTTTATTAATTTCGACCAGGTTAAAAAATACCTCGACTTTGGCGGAATACGGCTCGAAGACGATATTCTGGTGACAGAAACAGGCGGAAAGGTGATCGGCAAACGGATCCCAATCGATCCCGAAGAACTCGAATCGCTGCAATAAGCTACGAATAACCGGACAGCTTAATTTGCCAAAGATTCCCGGGCCAAATACGATCTGTTTTGACCGATTGGTACAGATCCTTAATCCAACTGTCGCTTCAACGGAGCGACAGTTGGATTAAAATACCGGGTAAAGGAACAACCTTCAACGAAAAATCTGGTGCGAATACCTTTCATCCATTATTGGGTTGAATATTTATTGTATTTAACCGTAACGGACCGCTTCGAAAAATAAAACCGGATCAGCCTGTAACTTCTTCGGATCTTCGGGAATGAAAAGCGGCGTCGCTATGCCGGAACTTTGCCTGATCGGCAGGCTCCGAAATCGCCTTAATCATCAACCCTGAAAATGCTATAGGTTATTCGATTGATTATAAGCCATCCCCTTATATTGCCGGTCGTTTTGCATTCCAATTTTAGTCATTCGGAAAGCCTGCATTTAAATAAAGAGCGGCAAAATGTTGTAATTTGTCGATTGAATCGTTATGTTTGTAATAATGATGAAAAAAGATGATTTCTTATTGGGATTACTGAAATGTTTCGGGTGCTAGGCAATATCATTAAGAATTCATTTCATAACTCACCAAATCAGGTTTTTATATTGATTGTTTACAATAGATGGACCGTTTGGATACTGTAGCAGAAAAAATAAATAAAACAGAAAATAAATAAATAATAATTTATGAGTAGATCGCAGGAATCATTCAATAAAAAGGATGTAAGACAGAAGAAAGAGAAAAACAGAAAAGAAAAAGAGAAAAAAAGATTGGCCCGGAAAGACAATGACAAAGGAAGCTTTGACGATATGATTGCATACGTCGATGAAAATGGAATGCTCACCTCAACACCACCTGATCCCACCAGAAAAATAATCACCAAATTAGAAGATATTGAAATCAGCATCCCTAAACAGGATCCGATGGATAAACCAGATCCGATTCGCAAAGGAACTGTATCGTTTTTCAATGATTCGAAAGGTTTTGGATTTATCAAAGATTCTGAAACAGGCGAAAGTGTATTCGTTCACATCAATAATTTGATCGACAGTATTAAAGAGGGTAATTTGGTCTCCTTCGAAGTCGAAATGGGACAAAAAGGACCTATCGCCGTGCAGGTTAGATTATTTAAATAGCCACAATATTTAAAAATAGTTATCAGTTACTAAGCCCCCGGGTGTATCAGTTTATGCCCCGGCTTGTAACCATGACTTGCCGTTTTGAAATAAATGCTTTGTAAACGCAAGTCCGTTATTCATATTCCACAATAGCAACCTGTTTTCCAGCTCAACCGATCAATTCCGTCACGACGACTAACCCGACGGAAATCCTGCCCAATTCACCAAACATCATCCCTTCCAATCCATCATTTCCTGCTGCCGTACCCTTTAAGTGGCCAATAATTTATATTTTTACGATAGGCAAAATGCTAATTGGATAATGCCTCCTCATGATCCTGCAACTTAATTCAACGGAATGAACAACCACACAAGAAACCTGCTCGCCCTATTTATCCTGATAGTGCTTTCCAATCCTTTAACCGCTCAAAAAGATCAGACTAAAGTCGCCCACCCGGCATTTGCATGCACCGATTATACACAGGGAAAGGTGTTTATTATTTCGCCGGACGGAAAACTTTTATGGGAATATCCTGCCGAGCGGTGTAATGACCTTTGGGTTTTGCCCAACGGGAACCTTTTATTCAATACGGGTAACGGCGTAAAAGAAGTTACGCGCGACAAGAAGGTCGTTTTTGCTTACGAATCGAAAAGTGAGATCTATGCCTGTCAACGGCTGTCCAATGGAAATACGTTTATCGGTGAATGCAATACGGGTTTTCTTCTCGAAGTATCACCGAAAGGGGAAATTGTTAAGAAAATTCAACTTTTACCCGATGGAATGGAGGGTGATCATGCCTATATGCGCAATGCCCGCAAGCTTTCGAATGGCAATTACCTGGTTGCACATTATGGGTTGGATAAAGTATGCGAATACGATCCGGCCGGACACCTCGTTGGCGAAATTCCGGTTAAAGGCGGGCCGCATTCTGTCATCAGATTACCCAATGGGAATACTTTAATTGCCTGTTCGGATCATAATGGTGAACCCCGGATTGTCGAGGTTGATAAAGCCGGGAAAATTGTATGGCAACTGACAAAAGACGAACTGCCCGGCATCGGACTAAAGTTTATGACCGGTATGGAAGTACTCCCCAACGGGAATATGGTATTCACAAACTGGCTTGGACATCATCAATTTGGAAAAGCACCCCATGCTTTCGAGATCACACGTGACAAACACGTTGTCTGGGCCTATAGCGATACGACGATAACACAAACAATGTCGACCATCCAATTGCTCGATACCAAAGGAAATGCCCTAAAAGGGAATGTATTGCATTAGTCTGCCTTGTTGGCTAACACTAAATTCTAAATTTACACCCCTCCGTTATTAATAACAATGGCGAATTCAATAATTACATTGCCATTGTAATTAATGGAAACGGCAAATCCAATAATTACATCCCCTCCGTTATTAATTACAATGGCAAATCCAATAATTACATCGCCATTGTAATTAATGAAAACGCCAAATCCAATAATTACATCTTCCTTGTAATTAATAGAAATGCCAAATAAATTTTTTGAAATTTCATAATAATTAGCGAAACCTGCTAAAATTAAGTGCGTATAAGGATAAAAATGTACTAATTAAACGACGATTATATCTTATAAACACTTTTAATTATACTTTATGGGAAGAACAGATGGAAGGATTGCGGTGCCCCGCAATGTAGAAGATGTGCTTGATCTGGCAACAGATGTTTTTACAAAGCACACAGATGACGGCGAATTATCGCCGCTATTAAAACTCGACGGTGTCAATTGGGCTGTAGTTGGACCAACCATTCCTACAGCATTGGCACTTCATAAACAAGCGGAGAGATTTAAAAGCCAAATGGAAGAGGCTTACCGCGAACGCGACCTTTACATGCCTGCTATTGAAGAAGCTGTGAAGGCAAGTCGTAATTTACTCAAAGCCCATAATCAGAAAAATCCTAAACGATTAGGCGAATGGGGCTTCAAGGTTTCCGATTCGGTTCAGGCACCTAAACCTACAAAGGCTAAGTAGTATTTTTCACCCCTCATTCCGATAAGCTGGATTGAGGGGTGAATTATTTTATAATATTTGTATAGTCCGTTAAGATCTATTAAACTCAATGAAATAACCCGGTATATAGCCGGGTTTTATTTTGGTAATAAGAATTCTGTTTAGTAGGTTTGTAATACTAAATCGTAAAATCAAAATTGAAGAATCCTAAAATTTGAATTGACTTACAATTGATCATTGGTTTGCTGCTTAATGAGTATCTGTAGTAATAATGATCAAAATAATGATCCAAAACTGAATTGATATCTTAACAAAAAGCTTAAAATATCTTTGTCCAAAGCATTCAATGTGTTGATTAAACTATAAAACATCTAACTTTAAACTATAAGTATGTTTGATTTTTTAAAACCTCGTACTGAATATGGCAAAATGGCCAATTCAATCAATAAAGTTAATAAAATGATACAAGATCTCATTTCCGAAAATGGAGGCATATCAGATATTGATGAATTTACTGAACGTATCCTTTTTATCGCTTATCTTATAAGAAAAAGTGTAAATGATAGAATGGATATGAATAATTGGCCTTGGGAAACAAATATGATGGTTCCTAGCATTTCCAGAGGTGTTATAACTCTTTGGGTTGCTTGGTCAAAAATAGTAGGTGATTTAAATATAATTGCAGATCAACTCGAATTAACAGATAGAGTTAAAGAAATCATGGAAAATAATGATGTGTATTATGAATATGAAAGAAGCATTAATGAGAAGGAAAGAAGAAGAATTAGTAAGATTTTCTATTTTGAATAGGGAATCAATTCAATTTTATAAAGAGAAACTTATGCATTTTAATATTTAACTTCACTATAGTCCCAATTTCAAACAATTAAGAGAAAATAATTTACTTAGAAAGATTTTTTTTTAACCCTTTAAAGATCACTGAAAATGTATAACTATTACATAGTTACGGCCTTTCTATTCCTTTTTACAACAGTAACATTTATTTTTTTATTTAAAAAAGTGAAAGGAGGTATTGGCCAATATAATCTTAAAATTTATGGCATAACTTTCATAGGTATACTTGTAACTTTATTAGCCATAAGTCCAATTGACCCAACTAGCTTAGCTCCTGCTTATGGTATTTTAGGAGCAATAATTGGATATTTATTTGGCTTAAAAGATGAAAAATAGTTCTACAGATATTAAAATACTCATTTTTATATGGAAGATGTTTTTCAATAAAAGGGATGCATTTTCCCCCTCATACCCTTAACATTTATAATTCCTCATTCCACCTTTGCACACGCTCTTACAATCGAACTATCAGCTTCAATCTTTAACGGAAAAGCAAAGATTTCGAAGTTGGTGGCGTGTAATAGTTGATGAAGATTCGAGATGTTTTGCGGATATGCTTGGAGCTTACAAAATAATGGCGATTGCCTATAATAACTCTATTTGAAGGCTATCTTTATTTAATCAAAGATTCTTTCCTTTTGTTCCAGCGTCCTTTTTTAATCTGGTTTACAAGCGCATCAACATCACTTTGTTTCGCTTTTGAGTTTCGGGTGGCCTCTTTGTATTGAAGCCAATCAGTCATATCCTGAAGTTCGTCGATATTCATATCCCCAGGCAACCTGATAATAATCTCATTAGATGTTCTCTCAATGATCATGTCCTTTCTTTTTGCAAATCTACAAATATCTTTAATCAGAATGACCTCTATTGTTTTTATGAGAAGCTGGAATACCTTAATTCACCCTCGCAACCGCTCTTACAATCGAACTATCAGCTTCGATCTTGAGCGGAAAAGCAAAGATTTCGAAGTTAGTGGCATGTAACAATTGATGAAGATTTGTGAGGTTCTCCAGGATCAGGACATTACTTTTAAACAGGATATCGTGAATAGGGTAGGGTTCATGATCGGGCGAAACCCAGTCAATGGCGATCATTTTTACCTTTTGTGCGACTAAAAAACGGGCTAGTTTTTCGGTGATATTGGGATACTCGGTGAAATATTTGGGTGTGCCAAAGTAGATGTCTAATCCGGAATAAAACACAACAATATCGTCAGGCTGAATCATTGTGCGGTACGACTCCTTCAACTCAATTTGCTTTTCTCTTCTTACATCGATGAGCACCCCTTTACCTGTAAAGCGGTCAAGCGGCAGTTTCGAGATCAGGCGCGGATCGGAAGTCATGTGCATTGGGCCATCAATGTGCGTACCGACGTGCATTCCGGTCGTAAGCCTGTAATTGTTAAACCCGTCGTTCTCTATTGTTCTCACGTGATCGATCTGAATCGGATCATCGCCCGGAAATACAGCGATAGCAGGATGGATCGTATGTGTAAGGTCGATGATTCTCATTTGGAATTACGAATTATGAAATTAATAATTACGAATTAAAGAAAAATTGAAGGTATTAAAATTATCAAATTACAAAGCACTCATTCATAATTGACAATTCGTAATTCATAATTATTTGTTAGATCCTCACCATCGATGATTCCTTTAACCAGCCTTTGTTTCCATCGGGGAGACTTACATTCACCCATTCGCCGAGTTCGTCGGTCAGTTTTACGGTAATTCCTTCATGGACAATAAACAAATCGGTTCCCGTATCACTTGGCGAAGCCTTTACCTTAACGCTGGGGGCGGTAATGACGGCAGTATTGTGGCGGATCAGCTTCGATTGCAGACTTGCTCCAATCGCAAAGGTGATAGCCGAGATTGAGATGGCACCAATTGAAATCCAGAAGGCCATTCTTTTGACCTGGAACTTGCCCGATAAGAGGAATAATCCAAACAAAGAGAGAAAAGTAAAGAAGGTGATAAGACTGCAGATTCCCCAGAAGTTAATCGAACGGGAGGTGATGAATTCTTTCCACCAGCGGACGAAGCCGGGTTCTGGTAACTGGATAATATTATCGACTACCTGGGTGCGTGCGAGGTCCAGGTTGTAAAGGATATCTTCATCATTGGGCGCGAATTTCTTTGCGCGCTCATAATTCAGAATAGCAAAGGTGGCATTCCCGGTTTTGTAGTAAGCATTGCCAAGGTTGTAATAAATCTCCATCGATTCATAGCCCTGGCTCAGGACATACTGGTATTTACGGATGCAATCTGTGTATTTTGCGGCGCTGTAAATCGTATTTGCTGCTACCAAAGAGTCTTTGACTGCTTTGGGTTGTCCCCACGAAACCTGAATGGAGAGGAGCGCCAGC